>CAYSNA010000876.1:0-1500 GCA_964432185.1 uncultured Cytophagia bacterium | reverse complement strand
CGCCTTGGCGGTCACGACAACCTCTTCGCCTTCCAGGGCTTCCATGGCCATGGCAAAGTTGATCACCTCAACCTGATTTTCAGCAATCGTCACATTTTCAATTTTCACCTTGGAGTAACCGATGAACGTTGCCGTGACATTATATTTTCCAACGGGTATATGTTCCAGACGAAAATCACCTTCCAAATCAGAGGCCGCTCCCATCATGGTGCCGTCAAGAACAACATTGACGCCCGGCATGGGATCGCCGGTATCGGCGTCCACGACTTTTCCGGTCAGCTTGCCCGTTTGAGCATAAACGGAAATTGTAAAGGTGAGAAGAAAAATGGTGAGAGAATAAAATACGCTTGTTTTGTTTGCGCTGTTAAAAAACATTTTATACCACCTCAAATAATAAAAACATGGTTTCTGCTAAATGATACAAATAAATATAGCCCTTGATCGTTAACAGAGAATTAGGTGGGAGTTAAATTTGCTTTAAGAGTATGTTAAGAAAAGCGAGGTGATATGAATTGGAAAAAAGGGGGGGTAGACTATTCAAATTTGAAAAAAATTACCAACTGCAGCGCAAAGATCACCGGAAATCGTTTATAAATACAGCACTGCAGTTCATGATCAAAACAGATCGTCCGCGATATCCATAGCGGACGGGAGACAATTTCGAACATTCGTCCGATCAGAATCCTCTGCAAACACAAAAGTACCCTGATGTCGCGGTCAGCAGCGAGAACAGCCCTCATCAATTGAGATTCAAACTTGGCCTAAAACCGCACATCCCAGTGTTTACTAGATCAAGCTAACCAGCTCAAGTGTTGGTATTTGATTTATATTCGCGATATTCTTTATAAAGTAAAACACAAAAGGCACCGCCCAAGAACAAAATCACAATGGCAATGCCAATACCAATTGGTGACAGTACCCACCACCACAACCAATCTATTTTGCCGAGAAGCTTCAAGGCAATGAATACAATCGTTAGAAGAACTGTGAATCCAATTACCATTGATGAAGATGAACGTGATTTGCTCATTTATTCCTCCTATGATAATGATTTCCATACTTCAAATTGATTCTTTTGGGGGGCCAAAGGCCTTCTCATCCGAGCACAAGGCTGACACCGAAAAAGTGCAGGCAGCAGCCCGGCATTCTGTCGCCTTGCCAATCAATCCTGATTCAAAATATTTGGTCAATCTCCTGTGATGGGTGATAGCCAAAATCCGTGTTACATCCGTGTGGATTAGTGGCTCAACTTCTTTTGTCCTGATTCGCCTGGTGCGACACAATTTCTGAATTGACCCAAAAGATAATATCTTCGGCAATGTTAGTCGCGTGGTCGCCGAGACGCTCCAAATGCCGGGTTAAGACGATGAGCTGCGAGCACGGCTCAATCAATGACGGATCGTCTTTCATTCGTTGCGTCAATTCTTTGAATAATTTTTTATTATACTCATCGACAACATCATCCTGAACCAGAATAGTCGCAGCGAGTTTGGCGTCCTT
>CAYSNA010000875.1:0-1508 GCA_964432185.1 uncultured Cytophagia bacterium | reverse complement strand
CCCGGTTGGTTGAAACTGGTTCGACTCGGCGATGCAATTTCCGGACATTTTTCAGAGGATGGCGAAAACTGGCAGCAAATCGGCGCGACTGTTAAATGCGAATTGGGCGATGCTGCCCAAACTGGCATGTTTGCCGGCGCATCCAAAGATGTGTTTTTAAACAAGGCCGTGTTTTCGAATGTAACGATAAACTATTGATTATAGATTGAAGATTTACGATCTCAGATTTCAGACTTTTTTTTCATCCAAAATCCGAGATCGTAAATATGCAATCTGAAATCCTCTTTCAAATAAGGATTCATGAATGCCACAAAAGTCTCTCGTCAAAAAACTCGACTCGATCAACGAATACGAACGCTCGCCCGTGCCGGAAAATCAAACCAAAGGCTTTAAAAGCTTTGTTGGTATGGTCGCCGGCGAACACATTGCCGGCACCGAGTTTGTCATTGGGCCGCTGCTCTGGGCCTATGGCGTCAGCGCGCGCGATTTGTTTCTCGGCCTGCTCGTCGGCAATTTGCTCGCCGTGCTCAGTTGGGCCATCATCTGCGCGCCCATTGCCGTCAAGGTGCGAATGACCATTTATTATATGCTCGAACGCATCAGCGGCTACTGGGTAGTCATCGGCTACAATCTCGTCAACGGCCTCATGGGCGCGTTTGTCGGCGCGTCGATGATCGCCGTGTCGGCCACGGCCGTCGGCATCCCGTTCAACATCCCCATGCCGGGACTCGAAGACCTGCTGCCCCCCGGCCCGGGCTGGATTATCACGGTGCTGATCATCGGCTCGGTCATCACCATCGTCTCCATTTTCGGTTACGATCGCGTCTCCAAGTTCGCCATCGTCTTTGCGCCGTGGATGCCGCTGATTTTTATCGGCGGCGCCATTGCGGTGTTGCCGGAGCTCGGCGTCACAAAGATCGGTGATTTCTGGAGCGTCGCCACGGAAAAAATCTGGACCGGCGTGCCCGTGGCCGGAAAAATAAAATTCACCTTTTGGCACGTGGTGTTTTTCTCCTGGCTCTGCAATACCAATCAACATTTGGGATTGGCCGATACGACGATTTATCGCTACGCGAAAAAATGGCAATACGGATTTGCTTCGGCGGCCGGCATGTACATCGGCCATTTTATGGCGTGGATCGCCTCCGGCATCATGTGCGCCGCTGCGCTCGGCAACACGACGCCCGGCGCCATCGCCTACGGCGCTATTGGTATGGCTGGCGTCCTCTGCGTCGTTGTCGCCGGCTGGACAACCGCCAATCCAACCATCTATCGGTCTGGTCTCGCTTTTCAGGCCATTGTGCCCAAAGCCAAACGCTGGAAAGTGACGCTTCTCGTTGGCGTCATCATCACCGTACTCGCGTGCTTTCCAGGCGTCATCAACAAACTGGCGCAGTTTCTGGCGTTGTATGCGCTCATCGCCGCCCCGGTTGGCGCGGTCATTTTTGCCGATATCTATCTTTTTCCCAAACTCAAACTGCGCCCCAATTATGCGGAGGCTATCGGCA
>CAYSNA010000874.1:0-1509 GCA_964432185.1 uncultured Cytophagia bacterium | reverse complement strand
ACCATAGCCGGTTTGATCGCCCTTGACCGTTCGAATCCCGACACCCAAATCAATACTGCCGTAGGCTCGGTCAACCTTGCCGTCTTCCAAACTCACCCAGTTTGAAATAGTGTGTTCAAAATAAATGTCAGCAAAGTCGCCGCCCTTGGCGAGTGCCTGGGCCAGCACTTTTTGACACAGCTCATCCGTTATGCCAAATTCGGATTCGAAAAATCCGTTTGGCGCCGCATTAGCGGATGTCACCCAGACGCCCGGAATAAAACGCGTCAGGGCCGCAGTACCTCCAATGACAGCAGAGCCTTTTAGGAAATCTCTTCTGTTTAACGATCCCATGTGGGTCTCCTCGAAAAATAAATGAAAATAGTGATTTAAAAATAAGGCGCTAAATTGAAGTATAAAAGGTACGTGAGGTTGGAAAAAGGGTTACAGAGTAATTTATCAGATTAAATGAAAAGACTATATATTAATATAGTATTAATTATTAAATATATACTTTATTATAGTAGGGTCTGTGGATATGTGGACAACATCCTAAACGGTTCTTTTGGGCTCTTCAACCGCAATAAAAACAAAGTGGCCTAAATTGTCACTATTCACAATGGGATGTGAATGGCGCGTGGATAATACTGTTCTTATCACCAAATGTGAATGGACAAAACCGACCATGTGATTTCACAGCATGTCGTCCACATCTCGTCGACAAGTTATCCAGTGAATTGGACGAGTTATCCAGATTGTACTGTGGATAACGTTAAAACTATTAATATAGTTTTTGATAACGGTCTGGTTCGACGGCCTGTTTGTCTCGTTTGATCCAATATGTGTCGGCATCCGGCTGTAATTTTTCATTCAACAAGTCTTTGCCGAATAAACGCATGAAAAATCCGATGGGGGTGATGACGAGAAAAAATAAAAGAGTCAGTAAAAAGCGGGACATGAAATAGCCAAGCACGAGCGCCAGGCCCATCCACCATTTATGAATGGGTCTGAGAATTGACGGCAGCAGAAAACCGAGAAAGAGAAAAGCGGCGCCAATGCCGCCAAACCAATACGCGCGCTCCGGATGACTGCCGAAAAAAAACAACAAGATCGCCAGAACACCAAGCGCCACCGCCATGGTGATGCCGAACTTTTTCATGTCACGCTTGGATTGCTGGAGGCGCGACACGCCATTTTTCACTTCACTAATCAAGCTCATATTTCGTCCTCCAATCCGATTTATCGTCAAAGTCCGGTTGCTCGTTTTTTTTCAGGATGAAATTGCCCATCACCAGCACATCCATATCCGTGCGCATGAAACAGGTGTAGGCATCTTGCGGCGTGCAGACGATGGGTTCGCCGCGAACATTAAACGACGTGTTGATGATCACCGGGCAGCCGGTTTTTTCTTCAAACTTTTTGATGAGCCGATAATAGCGTCCGTTCTCTTTGGCGGACACCGTTTGAATGCGCGCCGAATAATCAACATGGGTGATGGCCGGAATGTCCGAGCGCACGATGTTCAGCTTG
>CAYSNA010000873.1:0-1510 GCA_964432185.1 uncultured Cytophagia bacterium | reverse complement strand
GCAGCGCATCACCCCAGCGCGCCGACTCGGCGATGATGGCATTGTCAATGGTATTTTTTCTGCTCATCAAACGATCGATATTCGCTGTTGGCGACAGCACGCCGGTTTTAAAAAAATGTCGATACACGCGATCGGCAAAAAGCAGACGATATTCGGCATTGGCGGTCAATTCCTGGTGCAGCCATTGTGGATTAAAATGCTGCTGCTGTTCACCCGCCGGGAAAGGGCCAATTCGCTCTTCATTCACATTAAACAGCGTATGCTCTGAATCGTGCCGATAAAATTTAAAGCCGTCCGGATTGACGCGGTTAAAAGTGGCCCAGAAATTATTCGGCCGGTCATTGCCGAGAAACTCGCTGATCGGCGCGTCAAAATCGCCGACAAAATAGGCGTTGATCATATAATCAACAAGATTGTTCACATCGACATATTTGATGTATTCAGGATTGCGTGTGCCATCGGGATTGAGGCCCTGGATGCGGTTAAAGGTGGCCTTGTCGCTGACACCGTTTCTAACAATGCTCCACAGCGTATTCCAGGCATCCAGCGTGCCGTCGGTCGCTTCCATGACGTATGGACGGCCCAATCCCGCATCCACTTTAATAGCGTCATAGTCTTCGCGGTCGCCGCCAAAATAGGATTCGGCGAACGTCGCTTCCGAACGTTCCTGGGTTTGGAACAGTCCCCAATAGGTGCCGTTGATGAAAAGATGATAGTAGCGGCTGCGCGTGTAGGGCTGTCCCATATCGCGTTGCAGATCGCGCGAAAAAACATCGCGCAGCATGGTGTTGCGTTCCGGGCCGCCGTCCTTGCTTCCGGCGCCATACGCCCAGGAGTAATTTTGCGAGGTGCGCAAATCGATCTTGTCAAATTCATCCACGCCTTCATCTTCAAAAAGCGGATGCTGTAAATTGGCTTCGCCATAGTCGGAGCGGAAAAAATATCGAAAAGCGTGTTTGGGATTATTCGGCACCCGGCTGTAGCCGCCGCGGATGCGAACGCCGCAATTGATGTGAAAACCATCAGAGCCGTCCGGATTGATGAGCTCGAGCGAACAGGGGCGCTCCCATTCATCACCATGAGCAGCCGCATTGACATAGATGCCCGTGCCCGGATCAAAAAGATCATCCAGATTCATGACAATGGACATGGATGGAATATCGAGCATGGCATTCAACATTTTGTCGCGATACTTTGGATTGTTATAAACGGAATTGTCCATACCATAATCCATTCGTTGTCCATTCACCGACCGTCCCTGAGACGGCCACTTGGAACCGGGACGCTGCTCATCTCGCGACAGGGTGCCGACTTTTTCCGGAAAAATGTAGGTGTGCGTGTTCAGATTTGAGGCGGCGGTATCCGCAACAACCGCAATGGCGCGGACGCAGACGGCCGGAGCATAATCGCGGCTGGTAAAATTTTCCGGGTCGATTGTGAGTATCACCGGTGAGGCGCCGGTCTTGCGGGTCGACGATGTCATCGGATCGGTGCCGTCAAAGGTATAGCG
>CAYSNA010000872.1:0-1516 GCA_964432185.1 uncultured Cytophagia bacterium | reverse complement strand
ACGCTTCGGGCTTTTCGAAACACGATCCTTCCTAAATTTCATTGACTCTTTATTGTCATTTAATTATATTTCCTAACTTTTATTTTTATGGATTTTACGTGCTATTGTGGACAGGACAATGAAAACAATTCTTGATAAAACTTATGATCCGTCAACCGTTGAAGATAAATGGTATCAAACCTGGGAAACCAACAAACTTTTCCACGCGGATGCCCATTCCGATAAACCGACCTATACCATTGTTATTCCGCCGCCGAATGTCACCGGCATGCTGACCATGGGACACATTCTCAATAATACTATTCAGGATTTGCTCGTTCGCTGGAAAAAAATGCAGGGCTTTGAAACGTTATGGATGCCCGGTACGGATCACGCTGGAATTGCAACGCAAAACAAAGTTGAGCAGGCTCTGCGTGAACAGGGCGTTACGCGTTACGATCTCGGACGCGACGAATTTCTTCAAAAAGTGTGGGAGTGGAAAGAAAAATACGGCGGTATCATCCTCAAACAGCTCCGCAAACTCGGCGCGTCTTGCGATTGGGATCGCGAAGCATTCACCATGAGTCCGGAACTGTCGCGCGCGGTTCGCGAGGTTTTCGTTTGCTTGTATGAGAGGGGCTTAATCTACCGCGGTCGCCGACTCATCAACTGGTGCCCGGCGTGCCATACGGCGCTCGCGGATGAAGAAGTTGAAAACAAAGATGAAGATGGCGGATTTTGGAGCATCGCGTATCCCTTAACGGATGGCAGCGGCGAAATCGTCGTTGTTACGACGCGTCCGGAGACGATGCTCGGCGATACCGGCGTTGCCGTTCATCCGAATGATGAACGTTATACTCATCTCATCGGCAAAACGGTCACGCTGCCGTTGATCGGCCGAGAAATTCCCATTGTGGCGGATGAACATGCCGATCCCGAACTGGGTTCCGGCGCGGTAAAAATTACACCAGCGCACGATTTTAACGATTTTGAAGTTGGCCAACGCTGCGGTCTCGCTCTTGTCAATGTTTTAAACGACGACGGCACGATGAACGAACTCGCTGGTCCTTATCACGGTATGGATCGTTTTGACGCGCGTAAAAAAGTTTTAGCTGATCTGAAAGAGCAGGGGCTCTTGCGCAACGAGGAGCGTAAAATCATTTCCGTGCCGCGCTGCTATCGTTCCGATGATGTCGTTGAACCCTACATGTCCGCGCAATGGTTTGTCAAAATGAAACCGCTGGCGGAACCGGCGATTGAAGCTGTTCGGTCCGGCAAAATCAGATTTCATCCCAAACATTGGGAGGAAACCTATTTTTACTGGATGGAAAATATTCGCGACTGGTGTATCAGCCGGCAGATTTGGTGGGGCCACCGCATTCCAGCCTGGTATTGCGAGAATGATCACATCACCGTGTCGCGCGACGATGTGACTGAATGTGCCGAATGTGGCAGCACGAATTTGCGCCAGGATGACGATGTACTCGATACCTGGTTTTCCTCCTGGCTCTGGCCGATTTCTACTTTCGATGGGATC
>CAYSNA010000871.1:0-1524 GCA_964432185.1 uncultured Cytophagia bacterium | reverse complement strand
GCACCGATTTGTATCACGGCGAGTCCTATCAAGACTGCAAAAAAATGAACGAGCATACGTTGGAAGCGATGACGGCCTTGAATCCACAAAAGTTGTTTAACGGATTGGTTTCGGATTCGGTACAGGCGTGCGGCGGTTTTCCGGTGGTCATCATGGAGGTCGCGGCGAAAAAGCTTGGCGCTGATGCGGCTATGTTATTGGCTCGCACCAACTCCAATGATGTGATGGGCATCAAAAGCGGCTATGTCGTTGGCTACGGCGCTGTCGCCATTTACCGTTCCACCGGGACAAAAAGCAATTCATCTAAACTTGAATTTAAACAACTGAACCCGGCTGATCAAATTGAACTGATCAAAATGGCGCGGGCCTCCATTCAATATTATCTGCAGCACAAGACCGTGCCGACTTTCGAACCTAAAAGCGATGTCCAACGGGAAAAGCGCGGTGTTTTTGTCACACTCACGAAAAACGGCATGCTGCGCGGTTGTATTGGGCATCACGAATCCAATGTGCCGCTGTATAAACTTGTGCCGGACATGGCCGTTGCGGCGGCTTTTGAGGATCCGCGTTTTCCTCCGCTACAGCCGAGCGAACTCGATGATATCCGGATAAAAGTCTCGGTCTATTTGACCAATGTCTATCCGATTAACTCGCTCGAGGAATTTGAAATGGGCGTGCACGGCATCATCTTGCGCAAGGGACAACGTGGCGCCACCTATTTGCCGGAGGTGCCGGTTGAAGCGGGATGGACCAGCGTCGAGCAAGAGATGGTCAGCCTCTGCCAAAAAGCCGGATTGCCGCCGGATGCCTGGAAAAACGGCGCCGCGTTTTGGCTCTATCGAACTCAGGTTTTTGATGAGAGTATTCTGGGACATTAACAAGGGGATCAAACATGCAGAACGACAACAACCATCGACTGACGTTGGATGAAAAAACAGCGCTGCTCAAAACGGCGAGAAATGCCATCAAAAAAGCGGTTGGCGCTCCGGTGACGGACGAGGTGACGTTTGACTCGCCCATCTTTCACGAAAAACGCGGCGCTTTTGTCACCCTGCATAATAACGGCGCGCTGCGCGGTTGCATCGGCTTTGTGCTCGCTTACAAACCGCTGATTGAGACGGTTCGCGAGATGGCGGTGGCGGCGGCCTTGCGCGACCCACGTTTTACCCCGGTTGACAACAAAGAATTGTCGTCACTCGATATTGAAATCTCGGTATTATCGCCCCTGTGCGAAATTGAGGACGTTGAGCAGATAACCGTCGGCGAACACGGATTGTATATCCAACGGGGTGTGAACAGCGGCTTGTTGTTGCCGCAAGTGGCGACCGAATATGATTGGGATCGCCTCACCTTTTTGCAGCAAACGTGCCGCAAAGCCGGTTTGTCGGAAGACGCGTGGCACCATCCAAACACTGCGATCAAAATCTTTTCCGCGCAGGTTTTTGGAGAACGCTAAAAGCGGCAATCGTTATTCAAACGTGCTCTCGATCATTTCAAATTCGAAAATCAATATCTCCTTGCTTT
>CAYSNA010000870.1:0-1528 GCA_964432185.1 uncultured Cytophagia bacterium | reverse complement strand
TTACCCGCACTATTCCCATCGGCGGTACGTTTTCAAATCGCCAAAAAGAAATTTATGAGATTGTCTTGTCGGCGCAGATGAAGGCGATTGATGCCATTCGTCCGGGCATCACTTATAAAGAGATACATTTGCAAACGGCCAAAAATATGGCCAAGGGATTAAAAGAACTTGGGCTGATGAAAGGCGATATGAACGACGCCGTCATTCAGGGCGCGCACGCGCTGTTTTTTCCGCACGGCCTTGGACATATGATGGGACTCGATGTTCACGACATGGAAAATCTCGGTGAGAATTATGTCGGTTACGATGAGCTGATAAAGCGCAGTCCGCAGTTTGGCCTTAAATCTTTGCGCTTGGGTAAAACGTTAGAAGCGGGCAATGTCCTCACAGTCGAACCTGGATTGTATTTTATTCCGGCGCTGATCGACAAGTGGCGCGCCGCCGGCACCTGCGCGGATTTTATCAATTATGACAAAGTGAACGATTACCTCGATTTTGGCGGCGTTCGTATTGAGGATGATGTGCTGGTAACAGAACATGGATCTCGCGTTCTTGGCAAGCCGATTCCGAAAACAGTCGCGGATGTTGAAGCGTTAGCCTCAGCGTGAAATAGAGGATGAGGAATAATTCGCACCACGACGCGAGGCCGCCAAGAAGAAATGCATTGCGTCTTGGCGGCTTTGCGCGATATTGTTTTTTTTAAAGATATTCGTTTTTCAGAAATTAAGGATGAAAAATGACCGGGCGAGAACTCGTCACAGCGGCTTTGCGCTGCGAAAAAACAGAACGTATTCCTTGGGTGCCGTTTGTCGGCGTGCATGGCGCGCATCTCATCGATGCCACGGCAACGGATTATTTGAAATCCGCTGATCTTATTTTACAGGGCATGAGTAAAGCCGTTGAGCTGTACAAGCCGGACGGCCTGCCGATTATTTTCGACCTTCAACTTGAAGCCGAGATTCTCGGCTGCGACCTGGAATGGGCGGATGAAAATCCGCCGGCTGTGGTGTCGCATCCGCTCACATCCGGCAAAACGTTGGCTGATGTGCACATCCCGCAGCCGCGTGAAGGCCGCTTGCCGGCAGCGTTGGAGGCGACACGACGAGCGCGGAAGAATTTTCCCGATCTGGCGCTTTACGGTTTGATCACCGGCCCGTTTACGCTGGCGCTGCATATGCTCGGCACGGACATTTTTATGAACATGATGATGGAGCCTGACGCTGTTTTCGAACTGTTCGAATTTTCGAAAACGGTCGCTATGGCTATGGCTGATTATTACATCGACGCCGGCTGCGACGTCATCGCACTCGTTGATCCGATGACCAGTCAGATCGGTCCCGATCAGTTTCATCAATTTGTCACGAAACCGGTCACTGAGATATTCGCGCATATTCGTGAACGCGGCGCGCTCAGCTCCTTTTTTGTTTGCGGCCACGCGCAGCAAAATGTCGAGGCGATGTGCGAGTGCAAGCCGGACAATATATCGGTTGATGAAAACATCCCGCTGGATTTTGTCCGCAATGTGGCG
>CAYSNA010000869.1:0-1530 GCA_964432185.1 uncultured Cytophagia bacterium | reverse complement strand
GGATCGATTTGCCGATGATCGTCGCCATGATCTCCTGCAGACTGAGCGTCGAGCTCATGCTGCGGGAGAGGTCGTTGAGAAAGGTCAATTCCTCGATGACGGTTTTCAGGCTCCGGTTTTCCTTTTCGAGGTTGTGTAATTTCTTTTCCATCGTATCTTTTTTATTCGGAAAATTTCAACGAAAATCATCCACCATATATATGTCTCCGGAAAAATTTCCGCAGTCCCACAACAGGATATGGCTGCCATCATTGGAAACATCCCAAAAGTTGTACCATTTTTCAAAGGTGCCGAGATGTTCAATGTGCTGCGTGTCCTGATGGTATAGTTTCAATGTAGGATTACAATTCTCACCGCAAGCAACATAATAAAGGCCGGATTTTTCCATGGACCAGCGAAAGGCAGAGACAATTTCGTCAATGGCGGCCGACTCTTCCATGGTGACCAGGTTTATGCGGTAAATCGGTCCTCCCAAATCATCAAATTTTTTATAATAAAAATAGGCGCCGTCAAACGATTCAAATCCAAAACCGCCGCCATGTTCGGTGAGTTGCTCGGCCTCGCCGCCCTCGACTGCAACTCTATAGGTTTGGTAGCTGTCGGATCGTTTTGAGCAGAAATAAACATAGCGGCCATCGTTTGACCAGGAACCGACACGGTCATCAGCCGGATGGTTGGTTAAATTAATGGGCGGCTTTGCGCCCTGAGTATCGATCATCAGAATATCGCTATTGCCATTGGGTGTGGAATCAAAAACGAAATAGTCTCCGTCAGGTGACCAGAGAGGCACGCCGGAATGCACCTTCAAATAGGTAATCCGTACAGGATTCGATCCGTCGCGATTGCATACATATATTTCATCCGGTCCGGTACGCGCCGAGTTAAAGACAATTTTTTGCTCATCCGGAGAATACTTGGGAAAATAGTCAACATGTTCTGAATCGATCAGCTTGTACGGTTTTATGATTCCAGCGTCTCCAGGAACTTTTGCCTCCCATATATCCGTGGCGTAATTGGTTAGCGCATAAACTAGTCGGTGTGCGTTTCTGGCAATCGAGACACCGGAAACCCTATCTCCTCCAATATCCAATGGCATTGGATTCCCGCCCTTGACACGTACACTCCAAAGACGCGGCGTTCCCTCCCGATTCGAGATAAAAATGATTTTTCGCCCGTCTGATGTCCATGCCATATCATCAACCTGCTTTTTATCGAATGTTAATTGCTGTACGCTGCCTTTTTTCAGATTTAGTAAATAAAGCTCCCGGATGCGATGACCAGTAGCGCGTATAAACGCGACCCGTTTGCCGTCCGGCGAGAATTTGGGCCCCATATCACCGACAATCCCTGGCGCTGACAAGGTGATCTGTTCTCTTTTCCCTGAATCAAGGTTGTGCCTGAAGAGATAATTTGTACGCTTTGAAGAATCATAGTCATTAATGACGAGCCACTGCCCGTCCGGTGACCAATCAACTTTTACAATCATGTCAGGATGGCCACATTGCAGAGAAATGTCGGCAACCTTTGTTT
>CAYSNA010000868.1:0-1532 GCA_964432185.1 uncultured Cytophagia bacterium | reverse complement strand
CATTCAAATTGTGGTTTATCAATTTTACATGTTAACTTTTCTCATATCGTATCATAAATTCCAACCTTGAGCCAAAAGTTGCCGCAGGTCTGGCGAAAGTCCTCGTGCACCGGGTGATCCTGATAGAGATCGTGCTCATCCTTGTTTTCAAAGACGAGAATCAACGAGTTGTCATAGGTGCGATCGATGATCGGTCGGTCGGTCGGCGCGGGAACGCCAATAAAACCAAGTTTGACGTGTTCAATGGTGGTGAGGGATTCGAGACCTTTTTCAAATGTGTGTAATTGTTCAGGCGTCAAATCGCGCTTTAGCCAGAAATACACCGAGTGAATAAATTTTTGATCCGATAGTGTTGCCATTTACGCTCCGAGTTGAAGTATGATGGTTTTTCCACAAAAAAATAATAGTGTTGTCCGGTGTGTCCACATTTTAATATTAACGTGGCCCGCTGCCTAACCCTGCGCGGCCATGTCTGCGGAAATTCGCTTGATGCGGCTGATGGTATCGTCAAATTCAGCCTGGGTGCCAAAGCCGATGGTCATCATATCAATGGCGTTGGAGCCAAGAACGAATTTAAGCGAACTTGCTCGCTGCTCCTCGTCTATGGTTTTGCCGCCGCCAAAAATTTTCATGCCGATGACGCCTTTGCCGTCCGCGCGCGCCTGCCGCAGCATGGGCGCCACCACCTCAGGATAATGATCCATGAGCGTGCCGGTGTTGTTGATGCGCGCGAGCAGAATTTCCGGCCAGTCCGATTCAATCGCCGCTTTCAGCGCATAGATCGAATGGAACGACGCGCCGTAAGAGCCGATGACGCCTTTTTCTTTTAATTCGGACAAGCCGTCCATGACGCTGCGGTAACGAGTTGTCCAGTCCGGCTCCACCATGCAGTGCATCAACACAATATCGATATAATCCTGATTCAACTCTTTGCGGAAGCGATCGACCGCGTCCTGCGCCGTGGTAAAATTGGCCCAGTCGCTGGGTCGATTCCACAATTTACTCAGCAGCGTCACTTTTTCGCGCGGGATGTGGCGCAGCAACTCGGCCACGTAGGGATGTGAGCCATACGAATCAGCCGCATCAAAAAATTTGACGCCGGATTCGTACGCATGTCCGGCCAAATCAACAAAACCGGTTGTGCCCAGGCGCGTTTGTTTGGATTGTTTGTCCGAGCCATGCGTGCCGGTGCCAAAGGACAAAAGACTCGTGGTAATGCCGCTCTTGCCAAGCTGAACGGGCCGATCAAATAAATCTTTCTCCGTGCTCCACAGCGGCAATGACATGGCCGCCACGCCGGCAGCCGTTGACTTTATAAAATCTCGTCGCGTAATTGCCATATATAACCTCGCATTTTACTGGAATCCGATTGATTTATGCCGGGGACGAATTGTACGGGTTCATCCGAATATCAGTTTTGTTTTAACGGCATTTTTCTTTATACTAGAAGATAAAATTTGATTCGATTTTGACAAACAAAAACATCAAACCAATTCTTTTAATTTCATCTTTTGGAGAATCCATTGAAGATC
>CAYSNA010000867.1:0-1541 GCA_964432185.1 uncultured Cytophagia bacterium | reverse complement strand
GCAGCTCATTCAACCGCACAATGCGTTCGGTCTTGACTTCTTCCGGCACATCATCCGGAAATTTTCGTGCGGCGATGGTGCCTTTACGCTCGGAATATTTGAAAATAAACGCCGAGTCAAACTGAACTTTTTGCATCACCTCAAAAGTATCTCCAAATTCTTCGTCTGTCTCGGTCGGGAAACCGACGATAATATCCGTCGTCAAAATCATATCTGGATAAAAATCACGAATCTTTTCCACCAGATCAAGAAATTCTTCTTTGGTGTAGGTTCGGTTCATCACGTCAAGAATGCGCGAATTGCCGGCTTGCAACGGCAGATGGATGTGTTTGCACACCTTGGGATTTTCCGCCACGACTTTTAGCAATGATTTTGGGAAATCCTTTGGATGCGGCGAAGTGAAGCGGATACGTTCAATACCATCAACCTCGCTGATTTTATCGAGCAAATAAGCAAAGTCAAACTCGCCGTGTTTGTAGGAATTGACGTTCTGGCCAAGCACCGTCACCTGTTTGTAGCCCTGCGCCGCCATACGCTCCGCCTCAGCGACGACGTTGTCAACTGAACGACTGCGTTCTCGACCGCGAGTATAGGGCACAACGCAAAACGTGCAAAAATTATCACAGCCGCGCATAACGGCAATCCAGCCGTTGACGCCGCGCGAGCGAAACGGATGCACATCCGAGTAGGTTTCTGTGCGCGACAGGCGAATGTCAAAGGTGCGTTCTCCCGTCCCCATTGTTTCATCAATTAATGAAGGAAGCTTTTTGTAGCTGTCCGGCCCGGCGATGAAATCAATGGGCAGCTTTTTATTATTGATGAGCTCCTGTCGATGATTGGTCGTCATGCAGCCGAGCAGGCCGATTTTTTTCTCCGAGCCGCCGTCCAGATGCCGCAACGCATGTACGCGCGCCAGCACCTTACGGTTGGCATTTTCGCGCACCGAACAAGTATTGAGCAAAACAATGTCCGCCTCTTCCGGCGTGTCGACCATATTGTAGGCTTTTTCCTGCAGAACGGTCTTGACAATTTCGGTGTCGTACTCGTTCATCTGGCAGCCGTAGGTTTCGATGTATACTTTGGATTTTTTTATCATATCAGATTTTTTTTGTTTTTTATGACATCATGTGAAAAGCAAGACGGAAGACGTGAGACGGTTGTCTTTTAAAGCACGGCTTGCGTCTCACGTCTTCCGTCTCACTTCTTACGCTAACCGACCGATCATGGTCAGATGATCAATATCATCCAGCACAACGGGCAGCAATTTATTTTTCAAATTTAAGTTTGATTTGACTTTGACGCGAATATAGGAATCCGTCAAACCCGTCCAGTAACCTTGTTTCTCTTGTTCAAATAGAACATGAAACGTGACGCCGATATTCGCCTCAAAAAACAGTCGGCGCTTGCGGTTGCTCAAGTCACGCAGCAATTGACTACGTTCTTCGATTTTGTCCTGCGGTACTTTATCGCCCAGTTTACGGCTTTTGGCGTGGCCGCGCTCGGAATAGCTGAAGACGTGAAAATAGGCAAACGGCATGTCA
>CAYSNA010000866.1:0-1545 GCA_964432185.1 uncultured Cytophagia bacterium | reverse complement strand
TTCAATTGCGGCCACAAATAGGTCGGCCCCATCGCCGTGATGATGGCGTAGGCTTCCAGTTTGTCCTCATCGACTTTTGGGCAGTCGCCAAAGATTTTGAAAAAATCCTGGAGCAGATTCTTTTCCGTCTCGCCAATATATTTTGAAAACCACGTCGGATTGTAGCCGCTATTCAAATAACTGGCGGCATTGGGAATCATGCGTACCAGCTTTTGCGTGCCGAGCATCGCGGCGAGCTTGTCGCTTTTCACCACTGGCGCCAAAGAGACCACCACGGAAGATGTTTTGATAAAACCGGCGATTTCCTGGCACACCCCAGCAATCTGTGGCGGGTGAACGGCGAGAAAGACGATCTCCTGCGCCGCGGCATCTCGCGCGCCGGCTGCGACAATTGGCGCATCAGGATACGCCGCCTGCAATTTTTTTACCGTTTGAAGATTCGGATCATTGACAATAATTTTTTCAGGAAAACTGTTTTGCCGGTGCAGCGCCTCGATAAAAATCCGCACAATTCGGCCGCCGCCGATGAATCCTAAAGATTTCATAGTCTCCTCCAATCCAAACTTTATTGAACAATAACGACGCAGCGGTACACTGAGGATCAATAGCGATTGTTTTTGCCTCAGCGCCGTTTCCATTGTGCGTCGTGTCGTTATTTTATCTGTACCTGCTTTTCATAAAAAGTCCAAAAATCGCGCTTAATTTCATCGCGGACACGCCGGAACTCTGCTAAAATTTCTTCATCGGTACCAACCGCATCCGCCGGATCATCAAAACCGATATGCAGCGTTTTTTTAACATCTCCCATAAAAGTGGGGCATGTCTCTTTCGCATTGCCGCAAACCGTGATGACAAAGTCAAAGGATTGATCAAGATATTCGGCAACATCCTGGGGTTTGCCATCGGAAATGTTTATGCCGATTTCCGCCATGACTTTGATAGCGCTTGGATTGACACGAGAAGCTGGTGAGGTTCCTGCTGAATAAACCTGCAGTGTTGGATCAAAATATTTTAAAAAACCTTCAGCCATTTGACTGCGGCAGGAATTGCCGGTGCAGAGGATGAGTATTTTCATGATTGTCCTTTCTTAAAAGTATACACGGAGATTCACCGAGAGGCACCGAGGTGCACGGAGAAAGAATTAGTTTACAAATCTCTTAATGCCGTCTTTTAACATCTTGACGTTAAAGTTTATCAAAAGCCCAACCCGTTTATTTGACATCTTCAAATAGGTCAGTATTTGAGCGTCGTGGATGGGTGCAATCTTGTCGACGGCTTTTAATTCCACCACGATTTTATCTTCCACGAGCAAATCCACTCGGTAACCATGATCAATTTGTATTGCTTTATATTCTATTTTGAAAGGAATTTGCCTTTCAAAATTCAGGCCTTGCTGTTTTAGTTCATAGCACAAACATTCCTCATAAGCAGATTCGAGTAATCCAGGGCCAAGTATTTTATGCACATCGATTGCACAACCTATGATCTTTTCAGTAATCATATTTATATAATTCTCTGTGGTACTCATTTTTACTCCTTCCTTCT
>CAYSNA010000865.1:0-1549 GCA_964432185.1 uncultured Cytophagia bacterium | reverse complement strand
CATTTGCTACAAAATCCTACCGCCCTGCAGCGGTTTCAAACCGAAGCTATAGCCGCGTCAGCAATCAATCATCCACACATCTGCACGATTTATGAAATTGATATCGACAGCACAACACCTTTTATCGCCATGGAGCTCATTGAAGGGTTGTCGCTGGCACAATATATCAAGACAAAACAAGCGCTGCCCGAGAACGAGCTGTACGCTGTCACGAAACAACTTTGCGACGCGCTTTCGCATTCTCATGCCCGGGGAATTGTTCATCGTGATATCAAACCGGAAAATATTTTATTAACGCGCGATGGCCGGGTGAAAATTACAGACTTTGGTCTCGCCAAACTGGCCAACGTAGAGGATGCTGTTGGTACGATCGGTTCGGACGATCTCCACAATATGCTGCACGCGGCTACACTGCATTCGAGCCTGTTCGGCACGGCGAGTTACATGTCGCCCGAACAAATCCGTTATGAGCCGATTGATCATCGTTCCGATATTTTTGCGCTCGGTATTGTCATGTATGAAATGGCGACTGGTACGAATCCTTTTCATGCCGATACACTGACCGACACGCTTGAAAATATACTCTATGATGAAATCGTTTTTCAGAAAAAACTGTCCAAGTCGTGTCAATCGATTATTCTCAGAGCCGTCCATAAAAATCCGCGCAAGAGATTTCAAAATGTTGATGAACTCGTTCAGGACATTCATGCGTTTGAACATCAGAAAAAGCAGCGTCAAAAGCTATTGAAAACGCTTGTCCCTGCGACTATTGTGATATTTCTCACGGCAGCCGCCATAGTTAATTTTATGCCTGCCGATCAGAAAGGACCCGCCTTTTTTACCTCAGCGCAGACAACACCGATGACAAACTGGGAGGGTCTGGAGACGGAACCGGTTTTTTCGCCCGATGGCTCGGAATTCGCGTTTGTGGCGGACCAATCCGGCTATTCCGATGTATGGATCAAAAATATTGCAGCCAACGAGTTTATAAATTTAACTCGAACGTACGAGCTGCAGGCCAAATCACCGGCCTGGTCGCCGAACGGCGAAGAACTGTTTTTTTCCGCAACCGCCTCCAAAGGCGCGTTATATTCCATTCAAAAGAATGGCGGCGCGCTCACGCAACTTTTGGATTACGGCAAGCAGCCCGCGTGCTCGCCGGACGGCGATAAAATTGCTTTTATCGATATTGGTGAACAAAACATTCTTTACCTCGACAGAGAATCCGGCGAGGTGGATACGTTGTTCCATAATGTCGGCGACGGATTTGTACATCAGCCGGCGTGGTCCACGACCGGGGATTCGATCGCCTTTGCCCTCGGAACCAGTGAAAAGTGGCAGATTCTCGTCAAGGATTTGCCGGCCGATAAAATTATCTATGTCACGCAAGATTCTACGCTAAACGATGGGCCGATATGGGCGCCGCATTTTCGAGGGCTATTTTATCGATCCACGAAAAACGGCGTTCAGGATATCTGGTTGCATAGATTGAATGATAAAGAACCTCCGGAGCAAATCGGCATGGATATTGCGGGTTTGACAAACACAG
>CAYSNA010000864.1:0-1550 GCA_964432185.1 uncultured Cytophagia bacterium | reverse complement strand
AAAAGCGTTTTGGCCTTTTACATCAGAATCATGATGCTGCAGATAGTTATAATAATCAGCATAGCCGGTTCCATCAATTTTTGACGTTGTTTCTGCTAAAACAACCGAACTCGCCGTAAGCAGCGTCACAAACAGAACGCTTCTCACCCAAGCGGGCAGACCTTTCCCTGCTTTCATCGTTCTCCTCAATATGTTAGTTACACGTCCAAGTGTTTTACTTTTAAATATTACAAATCAGGTATTATCCTGCAATTAATCTAATGTTAATTTCATGTTAAGGTGAATATATTCGATGGAGTAGCGAGCGTGGATAATATTTTCGATCTTTTCGACTCTACGTCTTACCAAATCGGGAAATAACCAACCCAACTGACAATATCCTGTCCGTGTTCGTTCACGGTCCAATTGATAAAATCCTTGATTTTCCCCTGCGGCTTGTCAACGGTATAAAGATAGAGATAACGCGTTAAAGGGTACGTATCATTAATCACATTTTCATGGCTGGGAGAAATACCGTTGATCTCGCAGTGATAAATATCCGTTTCATAGGCAACGCCGCCGTAGCCGATGGCGTATTTTTCTGTGGCAACCGCTTCGATGATAGCGTTTGTTCTTGGCAGTACGGAGGCGGATGAGCTGTACGACTCGCCCTCCAAAACATGTTCCTGAAAATAGGCGAACGTGCCGGAAGTCGACATTCTGTTGAACAGATGAATGGCCGCGTCATCGCCGCCCACATCTTGCCAGTTGGACAAACGCCCGGTGTAAATATCTTTAAGCTGCTGTGTGGTTAAATTTTTCACCGGATTATCCGGGTGTACGTACACACTCAACGCGTCTTTGGCGACCAGGATGGACACGCCAACCGCGCCAAAGTTTTTCACCAACAGCAGCGATTCCTCCGGATGAATCGGGCGCGAGGCCAAACATATATCGATTTCACCGCGAGCGAGCGCCGCCATCCCCGTAGCCGTACCGCCGCCTTCAACATAAACTGACACTGCCGGATTCTCAATCATATAAACCTGCGCCCAAAACTGAGCCAGAGGCAGCATGGTATCGGATCCCTTGAGATTCAACGTGACGGTTTTTTGACGCGTCGCCGATGAACAGGCAAATAACAAGACAACCAGGACAAGGACAAATATCTTTTTCAAAAATCGCCTCAATTCGGATAGTTCCTAACGTTGTTCCGCAATGGACTGGAGCCGCGCATTTTTAAACGGCACGCCCGGCAGCCATTCCGGGGGATTTTCTGCGTTAGCCATTTTCCAGGCCAAAGCCACTAAAAACTGACCATGCTGTTCCACCGCCCGCCAATTGATCGGCTGCTGTAAATCATCAAAAGGTGAATGATAAATATTTTGCATCCACTCGATGTGTTTTTTAATGCCCAGGTTACGATTGAGATGATGATAGTTGACGCCTTCCATAATAATTGCGGATGGAATCCCGGCCCGGGCAAAAGCAATCTGGTCCGAACGGGCAAACGATTCGAGACGCGAAAAGTTAGCAGGAACATCGGATACGGTTAAATCCAAAAGTGCGGC
>CAYSNA010000863.1:0-1553 GCA_964432185.1 uncultured Cytophagia bacterium | reverse complement strand
GCTGGCTCTACAAAACCGGATTGCAGGTGCCGTTGGTGGTTTATGTACCGGAACAATATAAAAAATTGGCTAAAAACAAACCGGGCACGCACAATTCAGAGCTTGTCAGTTTTGTCGATTTTGTCCCGACCGTGCTGAATTTAGCAGGCGTTGATATCCCATCGGACAAAGCGGGGCAGCCATTTCTTGGCCGAAAGACGCCGAAAAAACGCGAGTATATTTTTGGCGCGCGTGATCGCGCCGATGATATGGTCGAAATGTCGCGCGCCGTGTCCGATGGCCGTTATATTTACATCCGTCATTTTATGCCGCATTTGCCGTACATTCAACCCGGTTATATTTTTTCCGATGTCAAACACGCCTATCGTGCCTTGCGCGATGCTTATAAAAAAGGCGAACTGAATGATGAACAATTAAAACTGTGGCATGCAAAACCGGTTGAAGAATTATATGATTGGCAGACGGATCCGCAAGAATTAACCAATCTGGCGGAAAATCCGTCGATGCAAAACATAAAAACCGAGCTTGCGGGCGTGCTGCACAACTGGATGATAGAACATCGTGATTTGGGATTGTTGCCCGAAGCCGAATATATGATTCGTGGCCAAGAGAATTCACCGTACGAATATGCCCGCCAAAGTGGCGACTATAATGTCGAAAAAATACTGCAAACGGCCGAAATGGTAGGCACGGCCGATGAAGATGCCCTTGTTGAAAAACTGCAGGATAACGACAGCGGCGTGCGCTACTGGGCGGTCATGGGCTTGCGTCAACTCGACGCCATCAGTGAGACGGCGGCCGCGAAATTGCATAACAGACTCGATGATTCGTCCCCCAGCGTGTCTATTGGTGCGGCTGAAGCATTGTGCTTTTTTGGCGATTTTCCCAAAGCCGTGAAAACACTCGGCGCCTGGGTGCAGGATGATCGTCCCTGGGTGGCCATGCAGGCGGCGCGGGCCATCCTGTTGGCCGGCGAGGATGCCCGACCCTTGATCCCGGTGATGTATCAGGTGCTGTATAAAAATTTAAATGATGGCACGGGCTCGCATCGAAAATACAAGGATTTTAATTATGCGGCGTTCACCAGTTGGTCGCTGGAATGGGCGCTGCAGGAATTGGGGGAGGATATTCAGGTGGATTAATTTTGGCATTGCCTGATCCTTTGCTCAGCAGCAAAATTGCTCTTAAAAGCCAAAACCACAGAGGCCGAAAAGACCTTAAAAAGATGCCGGACATTTGATATTTTACTTTGTCCTTACCAATCTCCTCTCTGTTACACATTCTGCGCGCAGCTTGTTTTTTTGATCCATAATACGGGTTGGATCAACATTATTTTATTGTGTCCCCTTGAACTCTTCATTATATTGTAAAAGACGCTTGTATGGAAGTCCGGAATTCTGATTCCACTTTTCTATATTCCAATCCTCTTGACCATTCTTCTGCCTCCGGTTCGTATAAAAAATTATGAACTTGTCCCTGTGCCTTGAACACGTCATGGGACAGTTGCAAATGCTCTGGATTGCCTTTTAACCAGGAGGTCACAATGTCTCTCA
>CAYSNA010000862.1:0-1577 GCA_964432185.1 uncultured Cytophagia bacterium | reverse complement strand
TGTGGATCGTCGCGCGAAATGATCATGTGGAATTTATCACCTGCCGTTGCCGCCAGATGAGACACGCCTGCGGCGATTCCACCTTCGGGCGTCAAATGGCTCACGGCGATGATGGTGGTGATCAAACCGCCAACAACCAGCAGCGCGACCTGAAGCACATCGGTCCACGCCACGGCTGACAAACCGCCGTAGAGGGAATAGGCAGCGGCAATACATGCCAGGCCGATAATCCAGTAGATGATCAAACTGCCGTCGCCATTGCCAATAATCGTGTCAAGCGCTTTGCCGCCAAGATAAAGGACCGAGGTGAGATTGACAAAAATGAACAACGCAATCCAGAATACGGCCAGAATCGACTTGAGCGAGGTATTAAAACGGTGCTCAATGAACTCCGGAATCGTGTAGAGTTTTTTCTCAATAAAAATCGGCAGGAAAAATTTGCCGACGATAATCAGCGTTGCGGCGGCCATCCACTCATACGTCGCGATGGCCAAACCGATGGCAAAGCCGGACCCGGACATACCGATAAATTGTTCGGCAGAAATATTGGCGGCAATCAGTGAGGCACCGATAGCCCACCAGGGCAGTGTGTTGCCGGCGAGAAAATAATCTTTGGCATCTTTTTCATGCCCTTTTTTGGTGCGCGAGACATATAATCCGAGGCTTACGATGATGAGGATGTAGCCAATAAATACAGCCCAATCGACCATGGCAAATGACATTCCGTACTCCTTTGCTTTTTCCTTACGTGTCGATGTTTAATTTTCTGATGTTAACATTGTTCGGGCGCCCCACATCGCCATCCCGAAATAAATTGATGTATCTTGAAATTGAAAGCTAAATTTAAAATAATTAAAATAGTAATCAAGAAATCATTTGTGCTGATTCTTTTTTTAAATATTTGCAAACGCCTGTTAAAATCCTTAAATTGTCCGCCTTTATTAAAATGAAATGGATATGAAAGTTTCTTTTTATACAATTGGCTGCCGGCTCAACCAGGCTGAGACAGCGATCATTGAGCAGAGCTTCCGCCAGAGCGGGTATGATGTTGTTGACTTTGCCGATCCGGCGGACGTGGTCGTCATCAACACCTGCACGGTGACGGAAAAAGGCGATGCCGATACCCGGCGCGTTGTCAATAAAGCGCTGCGTACCAATGAGGCATCAAAGATTGCGCTTATCGGCTGCCAGGCGCAAACGCAGCAGGGTGATCTGTTCAAAATGCCGAATATCCAGTGGATCGTCGGCAACGAGCGCAAAATGGAACTGGCGGATATTGTGCGCGACTCTTTTGATGCTGATCCACAATTGATCACTCCGGTGGTGCAGCGCGATAATTTCACCATACCGGTGGCCGGGATTGATAGACGGCACACGCGCGCCAATCTGAAAATTCAGGACGGCTGCAATTTTTTCTGCACCTTTTGTGAGATACCCTATGCCCGCGGTCGCGCCCGCAGCCGCGTGTTTGAGGATATTCTCAAAGAAGCGCACGAACTGGTAAACGCCGGGCATCGCGAGGTCGTGCTCACCGGCGTCAATATCGGCACCTATCACTTTGAAGATAAAAAGTTGAT
>CAYSNA010000861.1:0-1582 GCA_964432185.1 uncultured Cytophagia bacterium | reverse complement strand
GATCTGCCACTTTACCAAATCCAATCCCGTGACTAATTCTGTGACAGGATGCTCGACCTGTAAACGCGTGTTCATCTCTAAAAAATAATACTGCTGGCTTTCTGGATCAAATAAGAATTCGACAGTACCCAGATTGTAATAACCAACAGAACTGGCGATTTTTACCGCTTCAGCACCCATCTTGGAGCGTAAGTCTTTATTTAAAAGCGGCGAAGGGGATTCTTCAATTATTTTTTGGTGACGACGCTGAACAGAGCAATCGCGCTCAAACAAATGAATTGTATGCCTATACTGATCACCAATTATCTGAAATTCAATATGATGTGCTTTTGGAATAAATTTTTCGATTACTAGTCGATCATTACCAAATGAGTGTACAGCTTCGCGTCGTGCGGCATCAGCCAGATCCGAAAATGAACTTTTATTCCAGCATACACGCATGCCCTTGCCCCCACCACCTGCCGCTGCTTTTATCAATACCGGAAATCCAAGTTCTCCAGCTTTTTGTACCAAAAAATTATTGGTTTGCGAATCACCATCATAACCAGGAACTACAGACACACCGATACGATCGGCTAGTATACGAGCAGCGGATTTATCACCCATGATTTCTATTGCCTTTGGTGGTGGGCCAATGAACACAAATCCAGCCTCAATTACATCTTTGGCAAACTGGCTGTTTTCAGATAAAAGCCCATAACCTGGATGAATAGCATCTACGTGTGTTTGTTTGGCAACATCTAAAATTTTAGCGATACACAGATAAGAGTCTGTTACAGGAGCAGGCCCAATCAACCAGGCTTCATCAGCCAGACGTACATGGGATGCTGAAAAATCAGCCTCGGAATACACTGCTACCGTCCGAATTCCCATCTCACGACAGGCTTTAATAATTCGAACTGCGATTTCCCCTCGGTTTGCGATGAGTATTTTATTCAACATTTAATTAGACTCTCTGTTTTGAAATATTTTCCAATCGCTTAACAGCTTGGATTCCAGTTGCGGATCAAGTCCAGCTTTAAATACATAAGAAATGGGTCTTTCATTTGCCCATAGGATCGTATCAGCAATGGTTTCCATCAAGGGTCGAAAGGTTAATCCAGCGGCGACAGCTTTTTGATTACTTACCTGATCCATGCCATTATTTTCTTCACCAGGTAGCCAGAGAGGTATTTGTGTCCACCACTGAATTTGGTGCTGATCCAAGAAGGATCGGTTAACCCACACCCAGTGCGCATCACTCATTGAGATTTGTCGGCTGATTTCTAATATATCGCCAAAAAGGACAGGATTTTCCAATCCAACTGCATTAAATATCCCATACGACTCACCCGCAGCTAGAGAAAGCGTCCAGCCTGCGAGATCACGCACATCAATAATTTGAATATTCTTGTTCGGTTCGCCCGGAACCAAAACTTCTCCTCCACGTGATACTCGCCAAGGCCAATAAGTAAACCGGTCAGTTGGATCAAACGGTCCAACAATTAGACCTGGCCGAATTATTAACGAGCGAGATGGAAAAAATTTTTGAACAACTTTCTCGCATAAACCTTTTAATGCACCATATGTTTCATTAGATAAT
>CAYSNA010000860.1:0-1582 GCA_964432185.1 uncultured Cytophagia bacterium | reverse complement strand
CAGGGTAACGGATAATTGTTGAAAAACATCGAGATCGTGCAGACTCAGTCCGCCGCCGTGGAACCAATTTTCTTTATTTTGATATTGGCGTGCATAAAAATGAACATTAAAAGACTTGTGCTTAATCCAGAGATTTTCATCGATAAAATCACCGAACGGCGCCATGGTATAGCCCAAACCGGCGCTCCACATTGTCGTGGCATTCAAGGCAAAATTTGTTTTGCCGAAAATAAGAGGATTGAGCAGATTCAAAAAAGAACGGAATCCCAAACGGTTGACATAATCCTTTTCCGCCCGGGTCAGGTCACCGTATCGGGTATAGCGAGAAAACGGCATATCGGGTCGATGCAGGTGTCTGGCTGCGCCATACACATCATGGCCGACAATATCGCGGTCCAATTCGTTCTTTTCCTCGTCCAGATCAATATCGTATTTGATCAAACCGGTGGCAAAATATTGCACGATGGCTAATTTGCGGATCCAGTATTCCCATTTCACATGTTGAAAAGAGTCCTGTTCAAAAGCGGCGAGTCTTTCCACGCGTCTGGTGAGCATATAGTCCGATTCCAGGCCGCCGGCATGCAAGCGAATGTAGGTGGGCAAATCGGTATCCCGGAGCTGTCGCAGCGTTTCATCAGTGACGCCGTTCACATAAGCGGCGCCGTGTTTGTTCATATAAGGCTGTGAAATTGAGCCGATGTTGTTCGCGGTCAGAATGGATCGATGGCCTTCCTCGTGCGTCATCGGCATAAAAACAAAAGCCAGCAAACCCACCTGAATCATATCGGTTATCTGCGTGTTGGACGTGGCGGCGTGCATGCCGCGCGCCATTAATCGGTAGCCGGACAGGTAGGATTGATTGATCTGGCGCATGGTAAAAAGTTGGGCCGGTGAGTCCTGGAAAATGAAGGGGTAATATCTGTGGGAATCTTGCATTGAGGATTGGGCAAAAAGACAAAAAGAGAAAATGAGTATCAAGCACAGCGTTAAAATTGTTTTCATTTTTTGATCTCATGGAAGACACACGCTGTAGAACATAAAGAAAGAGATCGTTCCTGTCAAGATAAAAAAATAGCATGGCTAAAAACAAGATAGGATAGCCAGGCTCGGCTTACCCGGTTAGAGGTGCACAACATTAACCGGTTTGCCGCTTAAAAAGGCCCGCACATTATCGATGACGACATTCATCAAACGTTGACGCGCCGCGCCGGTGGCCCAGGCGTGATGGGGCGTGATGTAACAATTTTTCGCGGTGAGCAAGGGATTATCCGGCAGCGGTGGTTCGCTTGACAGGACATCCAGTCCCGCGCCGGTGATTTGGCCGTTGTTGAGGGCATCCGCGACAGCCGTTTCATCGAGCAACGGGCCGCGCCCGGTATTGATGAGAAAAGCGCTCTTTTTCATCATGGCAAGACGCTCGCGGTTTATGAGGTGGTGTGTCGATTCGGTGAGCGGGCAGTGCAGCGTGACGATATCGCTCGTGCGCAGCAATGTGTTTAAATCAACTTGCGTCATCCACGCCGGGATATCGGCAACGGGACGGTGCATATAAAAAATAACCTCCATGCCAAAACTGTGCGCT
>CAYSNA010000859.1:833-1583 GCA_964432185.1 uncultured Cytophagia bacterium | reverse complement strand
ATTGATGCAGCCGACGTACCAGTCGTCACTGCTGCATCGGGCGATGGCGCCGAACTCGCCAATCTCGGCATGCAGCACTTTGGTCTCATCCCACACTGTGGGCACGTGATCAAAGAATTCCAGTTCGGGTTCATCCGTTATAAAATTCTCCACCGCGCCGGCGCCGCCTTTTTTGCCGGGCGAGCCTTGCGGCCGATCGTACCAATAGACAAATTGCCAGGGGCTGTACAGGCAGACGCCTTTGGCTAGCTGCGAGGCGTGCGATCCCATTTTGTTTTCAACACGATCGGCAAAATAACAAATTGTATTGTCACCGGCGCCGGCGATCATACGCGTAAACATGGTGATGAGGGTGTGCTCGTTGGTCGGACTTTCCTCGTCGCCGCGAATGCCCTCCTGGGTCATCAAATTGGGCCAGGTTCGCGAATACCCGGTCGGGCGATATTCATCATGCACATCGATCATCAAGTTGTGATGCGCCGCTTTGCGCACCGCCTCGTGCAACCAGGACGTCCACTGTTGCGGGCCAACCTGCACAAAACCGTATTTGACGCCGGCGATGCCCCACTCTTCAAAAAGCGGCAGCACATCATCGAGCTGCTTTTCGAGGGCACGCCGATTGACGTAGAGGATGATGCCAATGCCGCGTTCTTTTGCATAACCAACAACTTTATGTAAATCCAGTGGTCCGGGGGAACGCTTTGGATCCACCGTCACCGTTGTGGCATCAGAATTGTTATCGTACTCGTG
>CAYSNA010000859.1:0-823 GCA_964432185.1 uncultured Cytophagia bacterium | reverse complement strand
CCGGCGTCAAACTCAACAAATTGAAGATTGTGCTCGACGGCAAAATCAACGCACGCCTTGCCGCCTTGCGTGGTGAGCGTTACTTCGCGAATGACTTTTCCAGGTTTGATCCATGAGGCATCTTTGATTTCATTTGGCGCATTCAAATTGAGAATGAAATAATTGTTCTCCACCAATTGGCCGGGATTTTCACCAATCATAACAAAACGCCAGGGCGTGACAAACGGCAATGTGGTGTGAACCGGACCGTCGAGTCCGCTGACCAGTGTAAACTCTTTTTCCGGATGCGGATCAAATTTCATCCGAGCGTAATCGACCAGAGCCGCTTCACCGATCGCGACCACCGATGCACCGGCGTGAATGACCAGCGGCCGCTCGCAGCCATTTTGGATTTCACTCAAAGGCACATTGTGATATTCCGCCTGCGCGCGATAGGTCGCCCAGGCGCGAAAATCATCCATAAAACTGAACTCGGTTTGTTCTTTCAAAAGGACGAGGCTATCCATATTTTTCTGTTGCGGAAATTCGTAACGAAATGCCACACCTTCGTCATAAACGCGGCAGTTGAGATTGACCCGCAATCTCGGTTCATCCAGCGTTTGCAGTTCAATACGCGCGGAGGAGTAATGATCTCGAACAAGACTTTTTTCGCCGTAAACCTGCTGCCACGATTCATCAACTTTAAATTTTCGAACGCTGAGAATTTTAAAATTATCCAGCGGTCCAACACTGGTTTCAAAGCCGAGTTGGGAGTGACGAATCAAGTCATTTTTATTCACGTGGACGGCGTAAAATAACCCGCCCGTTTCCTCAGCATTCAGCT
>CAYSNA010000858.1:0-1593 GCA_964432185.1 uncultured Cytophagia bacterium | reverse complement strand
CAATGCATTCCTTTTGTTCACGGCTTGTAAATCTTGCCGCGAAAACTTTCGGGCAGAGTAAGATCCCCAAGCAAGTTTTCACGGCGGCGTCCCAGGGGTGGTGGGAATTCGGAAAAAATGGAGTATCCTACCTGTATGAACCCTATTAACCGATCCGTTATGGATCGAAGGCAGGAGGATACCCCATGGAGAAAGCATACTCAAAGGACGGCGATTTGACAATCGAGGAATTAGGATTCGACATTGAGCAGTTGGCTGAAAATCATCTCGATTTTTTAGCCTGTGAAGGAGCGAGAGTGATTCTGTCGGTCGCGCTGAACGAGGAAGTAACCCGTTTTCTCGGCCGAAGCCGCTACGAGCGCAACCCCGATGCGTCGAAGGGTCATCGCAATGGCAGCCGCCGCCGGACGTATTATTGCGGCAGCGGGGAGGTGGCCGTGGACGTTCCCAGGATCAGGGATACGGAAAAGCCGTTTCAATCGAGGATAATTTCCCGATGGCAAAAAGTCAGCAACAAGATTCTCCAGATTGTTCCCCTGTTGTATCTAGAGGGGTTATCGACCCGCGATTTCCGACGGGCTTTGGCGCCGCTGTTCGGTGGCAAATCGCTGTCGCGTTCGTCGGTGTCGCGAATCAACGTTGAGTTGAAGGAGCAATTCGCCGCCTGGCGCAAGCGTGATTTATCGGGCGAGGATGTGATCTATCTGTTTTTAGACGGCGTTTACATGGGCGTTTACAAGGGGCGACGCGAGAAGGAGGCGATTCTGGTGGCTCATGGAGTTCGCCGCGACGGTAAGCGGGTTTTGCTGTCGGTGATGTTGGGCGGCAAGGAGTCGAGCGACAGTTGGAAAAGTCTGATCCACGACCTGATCGATCGCGGGTTAAAGATGCCACAGCTGGTGATTTCGGACGGCAACAAGGGCTTGATCCGGGCAGTTAGGGACATCTGGCCTTCGGCCGCCCGTCAACGCTGCACCAAACATCGCACGGCCAACATTCTGGCGCGTATTCCCAAAAAGCGTCAGGAGGAAGTTAAGAACGCGGCGCATGGGATATTTTACGCCAACAGCGAAGATGAGGCCGTCGAGGCGGCGAAGCGTTTTTCCGAGCGTTACCGCGACGAGTTTCCCGAAGCATGCAAAATACTCGGAACCGATCTGGAAGATTGCCTGACCTACTTTCGTTTTCCGCCCCGGCACTGGAAGCGCATCCGCACCAGCAACGTGATCGAGCGAGCTTTTCGCGAGGTTAGGCGCAGAACCAACGTGGTCGGACGATTCCCGACGCCGATGTCGGCGCTGGTGGTCGTCTGGGGCGTGATGGAGGAGGACCGAATCAAGTGGCGCGGCCTACATATGGACGATAAACATCAGAGAATGATCGAGGCAGCGGTTATCGAGTTGAAAAATAAACCGATCGAGGTAAAAGGCTTCGAGTGGTTGGAGGCGGCTTAAGAAAGATTTTGGAATAGAATCCCGAGCGTGGTAGGATCACCCAAACCGAATTCCCACCACCCCTGGGACGCCGCCAAACAGCGCAGCGGGTTGCTTTACGAGGAATTGCCGGAAGAGAATGAGCTAATGCTGGTGGACG
>CAYSNA010000857.1:0-1597 GCA_964432185.1 uncultured Cytophagia bacterium | reverse complement strand
CAACAAGCCGAAAAACTACAAGAATTGGATCAGCTCAAATCCAACTTTTTCGCCAACATCTCTCACGAGCTGCGCACACCGTTAACGCTCATTCTTGGTCCACTGGATAATCTGCTTAAAAATTCATCGCGCGATTATTTAACGACCCAGATTGATTTGATGCAGCGTAATGGAAAGCGATTGTTACAGCTCATCAATCAGTTGCTCGATTTTTCCAAAATCGAGGCGGGAACCATGACGCTTGAAGCCGCAGAAATGGATCTGGTGGCTTTTTTGAAACGACTCGTCGCCTCGTTCATGTCCGCCGCCGAACGCAAAAATATCACCCTCGATTTTAAAGCCGATGAACGCGCGCTGCTGTGCTATTTTGACGCCGACAAACTGGAAAAAGTGGTTGCCAATATGTTGTCCAATGCCTTTAAATTTACGTCGCCGCATGGGCGAATTTCGCTGTCTGTTGAGCGAGATGACAAGCACGCCCAAATTGCTGTTACGGATTCTGGCATTGGCATAGCGAACGAGCAGCTTGAACATATTTTTGATCGATTTTACCAGGCCGACGGCACAGAAACGCGTAAAAATGAAGGCGCTGGAATTGGGCTGGCTTTAGCAAAAGAGATGATTGAGCTTCACCACGGAACGATAGTGGCTGCAAGCGAGCCGGAACGCGGCAGCACATTTATCGTCACGCTGCCGCTCGGCCGCGACCATCTGCACGATAATGAAATTGTCACCAGTGCAATTGAAGAATCCATTTTTGAACCACGAGAAGCACTACCGAACACCTATGAAGAGCCGCCTGCTGTAAAAACGAGCCGAAAACCGTTTGTTTTGGTGATCGAAGATAATTCGGATGTACGCTTTTATCTGAGCGATTTGTTGACGCCCCATTACGTTGTTCGAGAAGCGTGCGATGGCGCCGATGGTTTTGCGCGGGCGGTTGACAAGCTTCCCGACCTCATCATCAGCGATGTAATGATGCCGGAAATGGACGGGTACGAATTGTGTGAAAAAATAAAGACAGATAGTCGCACGAGTCACATCCCGGTCATTCTGCTCACGGCCCGCGCCGATGAATCGGACAAACTCTCCGGCCTGGAAACCGGCGCGGATGATTACATCATCAAACCGTTCAGCGCGCAGGAATTGATGGTGCGCGTGAAAAATCTCATAGAGCAGCGCAAACGGCTCCGCGAAACCTTTAGCCGTAAACTGGATGTCGATCCGAGCGAGATCACCGTCACGTCCATGGATCGTGAGTTTCTCAATCGGGCTATAAAAATTGTTGAGGACCATATGGCCGATTCGGATTTTAGCATTGAATATTTAGCACGTCACATCGGACTCAGCCGCATGCACCTGCACCGAAAAATAAAGGCGCTCACCGATTTGAGCGCCTCGCAATTCGTCCTGGTCATCCGCCTCAAACGCGCCGCGCAGTTGCTGGAAGAGCGCGCCGGCACCGTGACGGAAATCGCCTATCAGGTCGGTTTTGAAAATCCCTCCTACTTTTCTGCCTGTTTCCGCAAACAGTTTGGTGTGAGACCGTCAGAGTATTTGTCCTCCTAAGCACCACGTGCGACGCACCTCGCAGGTG
>CAYSNA010000856.1:0-1626 GCA_964432185.1 uncultured Cytophagia bacterium | reverse complement strand
GTTTTGCATCAATTATCCGTTACCCTGGCCGCGCTCCTGTGGCAGCAGCCTCACAATCTGATGTTTGACACGACGAAATCCTTTGTTGGCGGCGCCTTTGATGCGGATATGCGCTACTTTTTTCATACAACCTCGGGGGCATGGCTAAACGCGGTGTCCATCGATCTTGGTTTTATCTACAAAACAAAGGGATTTTTGCCGGAAGAGCTTGCGCTTGATGAACATTTTGGTTTCCGAATTGGCACATCGTTGAGACTTTAATCAATCAGAACTATAATGAACCTTAACAGGAAAGGAGAATTTCTAACTTTTTAACTCGTGTGTAACATTTAAAAAGGAGGTTAGCATGAAGGTTGTAAAATGTATCACGACGTGTGTGGTTCTCGTACTTTTTATCAGCACATCGCTACTGTTCTCCGCGGATTTAAAAAAAGGGGCCAACATCACCAACTGGCTGACCGGCGACGAAGCCGGGTACATCCAGACCACGCGTTACCAAAAAGTTGATTTCGAAAATATCAAAGCGCTCGGATTTGATCACGTCCGACTTCACGTCACATTTAACACACCGGAGGCCGTTGTCCAGGATTACAAGCTTGCCGCTATTCAGGCCGGTTGTCTCGACAAAGCCATAATGTGGGCGGAGGAGCTCGGATTAAAAATTGTCATCACCAATGTTGGCGATGAAATTGCGACCGGAACGGTCGATGCGGTGCAGGAGCGGCTGGTGAAAACGTGGAAGGATGTTGCCGGTCGATATGCGTCCAAAGGCGATGTGGTGGCGTATGAAATTTTCGCCGCGCCCGGCGAAACCATCACCGCTGAGGCGTGGAATGGCGTTGCGGCTGCGGTGGTCGCGGCTATTCGTGAGGTCGATACCAGTCACAGCATCATTGTCGGTTCGGTTAATAATTATGCTCTGGAAACTCTTTCCGGTATGAGCAAAATAAATGATGCCAATGTTTTGTACGCTTTTAATTTTTATGATCCGATGACCTTTACGCGACAGGGCGATGCTTACAACGATGTCGACTACAACACCGCGGTGGTGCCGTTTCCTTACGATGCCGGAAAAATGCCGGCCATGTCCGCTGACGACACCAGTGCGGTCGCCATTGCCGGCTATGAAAACTATCCGACCCAGGGCAACGTTGATTTTGTCAAAAGTCGATTGGATGTCGCGGCGCAATTTGCCACGGATCACGGCGTCAAAATGTATTGCGCCAATTTTGGCGTTCGTATCGGTCTTGGCGGTGATCGTGTTCTCGATGACGGCTGGGTCGTGCCGGATGCGGATCGGGGCGCCTGGCTCGGCACGTGCGCTTCGCACATGCAGGAAAAAGGCATTGCCTGGGCGCACAGCTACATTGGCGCTTATGGCCTATTTTATGATTACGGTCATATTCCTGACGGCTGGATGCAGTTCTCCAATTACCCCTATGATATCATCAAAGCGAATTGTGACGCGCTCGGCCTGACCGCGCCGGAACCGGGCCTCTATTCTCCCGATCCGCTCGCAGATGGAATCGTCCTGTTCGATGAAGAGGTGACGCCGCTCGCGCGCTGGGGACAATGGTGGGGTGGAGATTCCGAACACTCGCTGTTCAATATGGACGAGCCGGCTGT
>CAYSNA010000855.1:0-1633 GCA_964432185.1 uncultured Cytophagia bacterium | reverse complement strand
CCGGGGGTCTATGAACCGCCGCAGGGTGCGACATTATTGGACATGATCTTTCTCGCCGGCGGCCTGAGCCGCGATGCAGATATCAGGAAAATCAGGTACGTCTCTCCATCATCGAAAGAATCCAAGCAACTGGATATTAATCTGGATGCCTATTTCAGCGCTCCATATAATTATGATCTGCCACGTATTATGCCCGGCGATATTATCATCGTGCCGGAAAAGAATCAGACCTGGAAGAATGTGCTGGCTATCGTCGGCAGCATGTCTTCCATATTATCAATGATCTATTTATTAACTCGAATTCAGTCTGGCAGATAAGGGGATTTTTTTGTGACTGTGCAATCCAATATAGACCATCAAAAAGAATGGAATCTTGAGGATTATGTCGATCTCGTCTTACGGCGCAAATTCATCATTTTTTCTGTTTTTGCCGTCGTTTTTGCTGTCGTCGTAACCTATAGTTTGAGCCGCCCGGATGGATTAAGTGCGCGGGTGACGTTCTCTACGGAACAATCCCCGGATGCCAGTTTTGGCAGTTCCATGCCCTACTATTATTATCAGACATCCAAACCCATCGAATATTATCAGGCCATCAAGAATAGCGGCCTGTTTAATGACAAGGTCATTGCGGCCGCTCTCACGGATAGTATTCTGTTGTCACGGGGTGGATTGGCCCCGGATGAGATAAACGGACTAGTCGGCCGTATAGGTTTATCAAAAGAGGAATACTCCGATCTCATGTATATGAGCATCTCCGCATACGATCCGGTTGTGGCGTATCGCATCGCCGATATCGCCGCAACGGCCTACAAAGATCGATCGCGCGAAATTCAGGAGGAACAGGCCCGCGCCACCGTGGAATATGTTAACAAGCAGGTTGAGTTGTCCGAAGAAAATCTGGAAGAAGCAGAACGCGCGCTGCAGGAGTTCCAATCCAAGACGAAATTTACCACTACCAATATCAATGATGGCATAATCCAGCGTTTGAATGAAATTGAAAACAAGATTACCGAGATTTCAACGCAACGCCAACTCGCACAAGCCAATCTGGACGGCTATAATGAACGCCTGAGCCATTTTGAAAATCAAATTTCGGCCAGCTTGTGGGACAATGAGTCGATCGAAATTGTGCAGATGAAGCGCGACATTGAACAATTACAGAATCAGAAAAACGCTCTGGAGCAAAATAACGGCGGCCGCCAGCAGTTGATGCAACTGGAAGTTGAAATTTCCGAACGTAAAAGAAATTTACGCGACGCCGTTTTAAAACAAACGACCTCATTACAAAGTCCACAAAGCGCGGATGATGATGTGCAAGAGCTCGCTGTTTATCAGGAGCGCAAAATCGAGGAAGAACTCAATCTGTTCACCTTAACAAACCAGGAACGCTTTTACACCTCGCTGCGCGAAAATTACCGTAAACAGCACCCCAACATGCTCGAGCACTCGATCGAGCTGGCCAAACTACAGCGCGCCAAAATGGTCAATGAAACGCTGTATAATTTTCTCATTCAAAAGGGTGAAGAAGCTAAAATTAAAGCGGCCACCGGCACCGGCGGCGTCAAGGTGATCGCACCTCCGGCCATTCCGGAACGGCCAAATCCCAAGAACACCATGCGCGATATTTTTGTCG
>CAYSNA010000854.1:0-1642 GCA_964432185.1 uncultured Cytophagia bacterium | reverse complement strand
ATTCTTGGCGTTATGTCGCTACTGGAATATTATCAATTATTTTAATCCGTGTAAAGATATTATGGACCAGAACTGGGACAGTACGTTGGTAGAGTTTATACCCAAATTCGTTGATGCATCCAATGCGCTTGAATTCAATTTCGCCATGATGGAGCTGACCACACGCTTGAACGACACACACGCAGGTGCAAATAGTTCAACAATAAATTTTGAGATAATAGGCGCATATACGCTACCGCTTGTATTGGACTATGTGGAAGGAGAAACAGTCGTGGCGCGTGTGCTTGAGGATGTTGGATTAAGCGCTGGTGATATCATAAAGGAGATCGATGGAAAGGATATATCTACTTTGCGAGAGGAGCTGCGTCCATATATTTCTGCTTCAACGCCAGCAGTGCTTGAGCGAGGCATAAATAATCGTTTATTACGCGGCGCAAATGAATCTGTAGCACTTGTGGTTCAAAGAAATGAAAATACAAAAAATGTAACGGTTTCAAGATCAATTCACATATCGAATTATAATAACCTCCTCAAGCTTGATCAAAGCAAGTGGCATAAAATTAAAACGGATGATCATGAATTTGGCTACGTTAACATGGGTGTTTTGGAAGTTAACGATATACCCGCCATGTTTGAGGAACTCTGGAATTGCCCCGCAATAATTTTTGATATTCGTAACTATCCGAACGGTACTTTGTGGTATCTAATTAACTATTTATTTGATGAACAAATTTTTATCGCTCGATTCACCCGGCCGGATATTTTATTTCCCGGCACTTTGATATGGATGGAAGAACGAATCGGTATGGGGGATTTTGGCAAAACTTACGACGGTTACGTCGTGCTTTTGTTTGACAAGGATACACAAAGCCAGGCAGAATATACGTGCATGGGTTTGGAACAGCATCCCAAATCTATTAAAATCGGTAGTCAAACATCAGGAGCGGACGGCAATGTCTCTCAAATCATTTTGCCTGGTGGTTTTATGACCCGCTTTACAGGGCTTGGTACCTATTACCCTGATGGTTCCCAAACCCAGCGCGTTGGTATAATACCGGATCATTATGTCCTTCCAACAATTGAGGGGTATCGTTCCGGCAAGGATGAGGTATTGGAATTTGCGGTTGATCATTTAGAAACTCTCTTACCTGTTGATATCGTTGCATCGACATTGGAACAACCCATCAAATTCTCTTTAGCGCAAAATTACCCCAATCCTTTCAATCCCAGCACAACCATCCGCTACGATCTGCCGCAGCCGGGACGCGTTTTACTCACTATTTATAATATCTCCGGCCAGTATGTGCGCACGTTGGTGGATGAGGAGCAGAATGCCGGTTCGTATGAACAGATGTGGGATGCGACGGATGAGACCGGGCGTTCCGTGAGTTCCGGGATATATTTTTATCGATGTCAGGTTTTTGATTCAAGCGGGAGGAAAGCCAATCGAGCGGAGCGTACGATGCTGCTGCTCAAATAGGAATGGCAATTTCGCATCTTTCACACCACCTTGAGAGGCTGGCGAAAAATCCTGTCCAAAACAACTCTGACAGGGTTCCAAATCCTGTCAGAGTTTCCAGCTCATGTGAAAATAATCTGCGCGCCGGCCGATTTTTCATAAAACGTGCCGACATTGATGACG
>CAYSNA010000853.1:0-1650 GCA_964432185.1 uncultured Cytophagia bacterium | reverse complement strand
CGGAATTTGTGCCGGGCATCATTTTGCCAGACGGTACAGCGGACGACCCGGATAAACCGGAATATCGCATCTACAAAATTAATAGTGATGGTTCGGGCGATTGGGCCGAATGGCCGTTTCATCTTGGCGCGCCGGCACTCAAAGCAAAAAACGGCAGCGACAGTCTGGATGCAAACGGACATAAAATTCCCCGCCTTCTTGGCGATCAAACGTTATGGTGGGTTATGAATGATGCCGATTCGGCGCAACACCAAAACAGGAATGCTACAGAACCAATGGGATTAGAGGTTCATGTCTTAGCATTCGGCTTCAACGACATGGGCCCGCTCTCCAACATGCTGTTTTATGAATGGACCATTTATAACAAATCGGAAATCACTTTTGATGATACCTACATTGGTTTATGGGATGATGCTGATCTTGGTGATGCACGTGATTTGGTGGCATGTGATCCGAATCTCAACATGGGGTATGCGTATGATCCTCCGTATGATGAGGTTTTTTACACGCGCCCGCCGGCCTTTGGTTTTCAACTCTTATATGGGCCGAATGCCGGATCAATCGAAAAGCCGCAGCGCCTCGGCATGACATCCTTTACCTATTTCTGGTGAGGCTCGCCGGATCCGTGGTCGGATCCCGACAATGTCACAGAATCCTATAATTTTCTCAGAGGTCGTCTCAGCGATGGTACGCATCGTCGTGACGCAGAAGGCAACATCACCATGTTTCCGCTGAATGGCGATCCTGTCACTGGAGAAGGGGATCTTTTAAATGACACGGCATGTGGCGACCATCGATTTATCGTCTCTTCCGGTCCGTTTCAACTCAAACCACATGAGCCGCAAACCATTCGCGCCGTCAAAATCATTTCACAAGGCAATGATAATCTTGAAAGTATTGTCCTGCTGAGAAAACACGCGCAACTGGCGCAGGATTTTCATGACCGACTTTTTGGCTTGACTGAAACAACCAAACCACTGGTCATTCTCGATTTTCAAGATAAAGCGCCGGGCGTCCACATCTCCTGGAATGACCTATCCTCCACCTATCCACAAAACGGTTTTCAGCTTCTTGGCTATAAACTATATCAACAGGTGAATACAACGCTCATTGAGCTCGTCTCCTTTGATGCGAAAGACGGTATAACAGAAATCAGAGTAACTGTCGATGGCCAGGAGCAATTGTTATATTCTGGTGATGAAAATGGACTGGCAACGTTTTTTTGTGTGAATACTGACAAAGCAACGGGGCTTCCGTTGCAATACGGCTATACCTACTCTTACCTGTTGAAAGCATTTGTTCACGATCCCTCCGGCAGTGGAATCGATCGTGTTAAAACCAACGATCCAGATCCGATGGCCTACACTTATTTGCCCGAAAACTATCAAGGTGCCTTTTATGCGTGGCACACAACATCCGGAGGTAATGGAAAAATCCAGGTCATCATTTATGAGCCCAAACTGTTTAATAATGATCATTACAAAATCACCTTTGAAGGCTCAGTTGGCCATTTAGCCATGCCTCTTGATAATACAACCAAGGTCCAGCGAATTTATTATGATAAATTGCCGGATGACGTTTTTAACAGCATTTTATTTGATTCACTTGGATTTCAATTGGATATTTATAGCAATTTTGGGATAGATCGCT
>CAYSNA010000852.1:0-1650 GCA_964432185.1 uncultured Cytophagia bacterium | reverse complement strand
AGTACACCTGGCCGGTATTTGGGCCAACGCGCAGGGGATTTTGCCAGTTGCGCGACACGGTGCCGTCCATGGCATTATAGGCATATAAAAAACCGTTCACACCGTCGCCCCAGTCAATGGCGTAGGCTTTGCCCGCGGATGTGATGTCGAGATCGCCCGGCGCACCGCCGAGCTCAACCGTATCAACAACGGCAGGCTTGTTCTTTGCTGGGCCGTTCTGCAAATCAATCACCGCGACGCGTCCGACATTCTCGGCATAATCGCCGGTGCACAGCACGTGCAGCCGGCTATCCGGCGCCGGGACAATTTTTTGCGGATTCGTCGGCACAAGAATAGTGTCAATCACGGTGTCGGTCGTCATGTCAATCAAATTGACCGTGCCCTGCTCATACGGCAGGCCCCAGCCGGCATAGCCGGTGTTGGTGACGAAAACAAAATTGCCAAAAAGCAGCAAATCCTCAGGCCCTTTGCCAACGGGAATCTCGTTGACAATGTCGCCCCGTTCGAGATCGACCACGGACACCGTATTGCCCACCCAGTTGGAGACGTAAGCAATCTGTGGCCGAACAAACACAATATCCCACGGATTGGCCCCGGGCGTCAGCGCTATGGTTTTGATAATCTGATCCGTTTGCGGATCGAGAATTTTAATATCGCTGGTGCCGGAATCGACAATGTATATTTTGCCGTCAAACGCCACAATTTGATTCGGCACCTGTCCCGTGGCAGCAATGTTTTGCGAAATGGAAAAATCGTTGAGGTTCATTTTCGAGATGGTCTCGGCGGAACTGTTGATGGCGTATAGCGTTCGCGGCACATCCGCACCAGAAATTTTCGATAGGATAAACAGAATGGACAGGATAAAAAAACGCACTATCATGAGGGTCTCCATAATTTTCTCAACTCTGAACCTGTAAAATTTATAAACCACAAAGCGCACGAAAAAAGCATTGTAGATAAATGGTGAAAAATTAGCACCTCCCTTCGTGTGCTCCGTGTCCTTTGTGGTTTGGAATTGTATTTTGATAACGACTTTTACCGAACAAGTTTTTGTCAATAATCCTACCTGATTAGCATGGCTCAAAAAGTACAACTCTGTTTATCGATAAAAAAAATCGATTGGATGAATAATCAAAATTGTTATTCATGTTCTTTGAGTGGTCGATACTTTGTGTTAACGATTTTACAATTCAATAACTCACGCTCAATCCCAAACGCCATTCCCGGCCGGGCAGGGGCATGTCGCGGATAATTTGGTAGGACTCGTTCGTAACATTCAAAACAGCGCATTGAAACTGATATTTTATTTTTTTCAGGGTGATGGTCCACTGCGCCGTCCAGTCCAGTACGGCATAAGCGGGCATGGATTTGGTATTGGCTTCGGTAACGTAGCGCTGACAAACGTGGCGATACATGAGGCTGCTGCGCCATGTTTCGAAATCAAGATCAAGGCCGGCTTTTATGGAATGCTCCGGACGATACGGCAAAAATTTATTATACAGCGTTTCATTTTCATTTTTATTCAGCGGCCGCAGATGCGTGTAACTGCCGTTCACACTGAGAACATCGGCAAACGTTCGCCAGGAGAGCGAATACTCTTCCCCCAAAAGTTCGGCATCGGTGTTGTAAGGACGGAAAAATTCAAAACTG
>CAYSNA010000851.1:0-1653 GCA_964432185.1 uncultured Cytophagia bacterium | reverse complement strand
GGCACTATATTGTTGAGGCTGAAAAACTTTAAGTTATATGCTCAACTTTCGGGATTCAAATTCAATTTGTTCTTTGACAAACCGACACACTGTAAAGCATTGTTTATAATGGCATCGAGTAATGCCGATGCTGTTTTTTCACAGAAGCTGCCGAGTTTTTTCAACTGATCGGCGGCCAAGGTCAATATCCGGTAAAGTGCTTTAATAAATGAGATGTCGCTGACCTCATCGCAACAGGAGTAAAAAAGATCTCCGAAAGTCCGATGATCGTTCTCGACCCGACACTGATAGGCCAAAAACATATACCGCATAAACACGATGGAAGTATGTGCAATCAATGCGTCAAAGTCACGGCACTGGATTTCTTTGACCAATTTCAAATGTTGTTTGGCCATTTTAAAGAACACCTCTATATCCCATCGTTTTCCGTAAATGCGGACAACATCTTCATCCGGTAAAGTGGTATCCGTCGACAGCAGGGCCAGCCAGTCCTTCTTGCGTTTATCCCGGACAAATACCAGTTTGACAGCTCGACCATCTTTGAGTTCTACCAGAGTGCTGCCCAATAGCTTGGCCCGTCCCCGTCGCTTTTTCAATTTTTTATAGATGGCCATTAGGCCCATGGCATGTCCGTTGTAGAGATAGAAAATCTTGGAAGTTTTTTTCACCATGCCGATTACGTCAATATATTCTGCTAAGGTACTAACGGTAGCGGGCATCATGAACCAACTGTCCATGAGAAGATATTGTGCACGAATACCGGCAGAAAGTATCCGTTTGATCATAGCTTCCAAGTGCTCAGTGGCCTTGACTGTGGCTTCTTTTCTGCGTTTAAATGCACAACAGCGTTGATCCAGGGGTTTTTGGCTCTCACACAGACGATTTTTTGCATCTGCCGAAGATAGTAATGAAAAATCAAGCGGCAGACAACTGACACCATCGGACCAGCAAATGGTGAGCATCCGAAAACCTTTTAAATAGCGACGGGCACAATGATCCCAGAACCGCGACAGCAGTTCAACCTTTTTGGATCTGGAACGATCATAAGGGCTGTCATCTATAATGAGAACCGTTTCCCTGTCCTCGCTGGTGAGTCTTTCGAAAAAGGCAAATAGCCGGACTCCGAGATCAATAAGCAATCGGCGCCAGTTGTAGGTTGTTCCCTTGAGAAGATCATAGGCTGCGTCTTTGCCAAAGGGAAGATCCCGATTGACGACAATGCCTCGGAAGAAGTTTTTTCCCACAAACGGCAGTGTGAAAATAGCTTGTGTCAAAGAGCGAACATTATGACCGTGGCGTTTACGGACGCCGCAACGGTTTAAAAGGGTGCCGAGTTGGAATCGGCCGAAAAAGTCATCAATTTTGCTTTGAATGTTAATGTTTTCTTGTGTATCGGAGGCAATGCTGATATGGTTCATTTGAGCCCTTTCTTTTTGATATTATTGTGTTTTTTGCCAAATTCACTATAATTCAAAAGATCGGGCTTTTCAACATATTTCTTTATTATTTCAAAGAATTATACTGTTTTTATTGTCTCCTATACTTAATCCAGAAAGTTGAGTTAACTTGTTTAACTGCTTTCAGATGAAATTTCGGCAATAATTCGTATCCCTCGGGGCTCAGCCAGATATTGAAATTGTGCTGCAATATTGA
>CAYSNA010000850.1:1042-1656 GCA_964432185.1 uncultured Cytophagia bacterium | reverse complement strand
GCTGGTTCGGCCTTCAATCATTTGTGGCGTGGATTTCTCAAAATAGGTGGCTACCAGCATCAAATCAATGTCCTGATTTTCGATGAGGTTGATGGTGTTTTGCACATGTTTGGCGGATGGCGGAATACCCGGTTTCGGCTCTACAAAACCGACGACCTGTAGCCCAAACGTATCTGCGAAATAAGCCCAGTTTTTATGATAAGCGATGATCTTTTTATCGCGAAACGGCATGGCCTCTTTCAACCAGCCGTCAAGATAATTGATCAGTTTTCCGCCCTGATACTCTTTCTCTAAAAAAGTAAAAAGCGTTTTATTGCGCAGCAGCTCGTCTAGGGTTTCGCCGCCAAACATATCAACCAAGGCATCACCAAAAAGCGTGCGATCAATCATCTCATAAAAGGTGTCTCGGTTGGCGATATAAAAATCCGCATTGTCCGGATCCACTTTTTGCAAACCAATGGTGATATTTCGGGCGATATATTTCCAATTCAAAGGACTGGTATGGACGTGCGGATTGCCCATCATGTGGATATCGCCTTCGGTCCTGTCGGCTTTGTCCACTTTTTCTAACAGTGGAATGCCATCCGATATCGAGACAAAACCAATTTCACCAT
>CAYSNA010000850.1:0-1032 GCA_964432185.1 uncultured Cytophagia bacterium | reverse complement strand
TGTTACGCGCTTTATCGAGCAACGTCGTTGACCAGATTTCGAGATCGAGGCCTGTGGTCACCCACATATCGGCTTTGCGGAGTTGCATGGCATAACTCGGTTTCGGCGGCACAAAATGCGGATCGCCTTTGCCGTCAGAAATAAATTCCACATAACCTTTGTCTTGTACGATATATTGGGCAATTGAGGCAAAATCCGAAAACGATGTGACAATGTGTAATCCTTGCGCGTTTGTGCCCCAATGTGGATTATGGCCATGACCATGCCGGCGCTGGTGCTGTTGTGCAAAACCGGTGCTTATCAATGATAATCCTAAAAAACAAATGAGTAGAGTTCGTTTAAACATCTTTATCTCCAAAAATTTTTTAATTTGAAATGCCAAATTACAAATGACAAAAAACGAATGCGTAATCTTGAAAAAAGTCTTTTCTCCTTAAATGTGTCATTCGTAATTGCCCTTTAGTAGGCTTCATGTTTGTGCGGTCCCATGGCCCAGTTGACTTGCACAACAATCGAATGGTCATCCGGATAGGGGCCTGGCGCGCTGATAATATTTGTAAAATTACGCTGCGAGTATTGATATTGGCCGCGCAAAAAAACAAATTCACTCTGCCAAAAGTCCGCGCCGACGGTAATCGCCCATTCATCCTGATTCTTGTCGTACGGCAGTTGCGAATATTCAATGCGGCCAAAGAGCCACCAGCTTGCATTGATTTTATTTTGCAGAGAAGAATAAAAGCCCATGCTGTTGATCGTACCGGTCGGCGTATCTCGACTACCATATAAGAACTCGGTTTTCCAGTCAATGGTGCGATATTTTGCGCGATCGCTGGGAATCCATTTTAAATTAAAGGAAAAATTACCAACCAGACTGCTATGCTCTCGGGTCGCATCATTATAACCGGCAATGGCGCCGAGCCTCCACTCGAAAAAAGTGTTCCGCGTGATGTCATAGTAGCTCGTGTAGTTGCCGACTACAACCATGTTGATGGTGTTGGCATCGGTAAAACTGACGCCGGACCCGCTGCTCAT
>CAYSNA010000849.1:0-1660 GCA_964432185.1 uncultured Cytophagia bacterium | reverse complement strand
CCCGCATTTTATATGGCTCTCGCAAATTTGGGTTACAAAAATTTTTTTGTAGTGATGGATCAGAATCAGCAAATTGTCTCTGGGGAAAACAGCTCCCGGCAGGACCTTGTAAATTTGCTTGCCATATCTACCGAAGATGTAATTGAACTCAAGGAAAACTATCGCAATTCCTATCAGGTAGCCAGGCTTGCCCTCGAGTTCTATACAGGTGATCCTGGTACTACTCCGCCAATTTTGCCTCCGGTGCGGCCATCTGTAAAACGACCAATGATGGTGGATTATAGCAGATCGGCCTCCGATAAATTTGACAGAATAATTGTCCATATTCTTAAAATGGCTGATAGAGATCCGAGCAAGCTTATTGGAATAATAACCCCAAATAACGACGTTCTGGATGAATATTTTAAAAAACTGTTATCGGCAAATCCAAAACTGGATAATGGAAGGCCCTTTGTTCGAACTTATAAAAGCGGTGACAAATCCCAACTGTCTTTCAATCAAGGCGGCATTATGGTGATTAATGCGCAGTCATGCAAGGGGCTTGAATTCGACACCGTATTTCTTGCGGACATCGATCAACACAAATGTTTTCAAAACATTCGGGACAAAGTGAAAAAGAAGTTTTACGTCATGGTCGCTCGTGCCCGGGACAATGTTATCATGCTGCGAAATACCGATAATCATTGCCCGGTCAATGAAATTCTTCCAAACGATCCGGAGATTCTTTCAATTTATAGTTAACCACAGGAGGCAACATGGCCCTTAGGATGAGCAAGACGATAAAAGAAAACGAAATCCCCTTTGGCGATAAAACTCAAACAAATACAAAAACAAACCGGTGGTGTTTTGCGACAAACCAGCGCAATCTTATGTATATACTGGCGGCCGGAATGATCATGCCGCCAAAGGGATTCGGTAAAAAATACTATCGGGATACGTTGTCAAGTTTTCCAGGTTGGATTCCGTTGTTTGCCGATGCTGTTCCGCAAGCGGCAATCGATTTGTCGATCAGCGAAAAACGCAACCTGATTCCTTGCATTGTTACGATTCAACTGAAATCCTTGAAAGGCCGGATCATGGCTGCGTATAGCGAAGATCACGTTCAGGAAATCAAATTCCCCGATGAATTTAAAGGCAATGAAACAGCCTTGTTTATTCCAGCACCATTGCCGTCCGCATGGATCGAATTGATTTGTTTTTCATCAAAAGAAAACCAATTGAACTGCGAAAGTGACTCACGCGATTTTGAAAATGTGCCCTTTTCCGATTTCAAGCTCGCCATAGAATCCAAATTGTTTTCAGCGAAAGACAGTCATACGGCGTGGCCCCCGGCGGGTTTGAATTTGCCGGATCGCGATCATTCACCAGATAAAGCCTTGGCCGCCGGCGGCATCATGGCCATGCTGATGCAAATGGCAAACCGTGGAGACGCCATAACCCAGGCATGCCGTATAAGCTTCGAGCCGGAGTGGACCGAAGCGCCCTCGCTTCCCGATCCTGTTCTACCTGCACTTGGCGAATGGTTCAGGACAAACGGCGCAATCGAAACAAAAGACATAGCATATAGGTTATTTTGGGGCGGAGTGGACAAGGTGGTCGAATGCCGATCATCCGCAACACTAATGAATCCCATCGATGCCGTTCTCGAATATCTGACTTC
>CAYSNA010000848.1:0-1662 GCA_964432185.1 uncultured Cytophagia bacterium | reverse complement strand
GTCATCAGCCCAGTTTTTCAGCATGCGGCATTTTTTATCGTCCGACAGTTTTTTGTCAGCCGGCCCGGTTGCAGCCCCGTTCGATCCGTCAGTATGAATGCGTCAACAGCTCTGCTGTGCATTCATTTAACGTAAAAACAGTTATGGGCCGGCTGATTTTTTATGTATGTATATAGAGTCTCAGAAATAAACTTGCGGAGTCTATTCCTTTTCTCTCGTATGAAAAGAAATACAAACAGTCAATCGTCATTGGCAAGCATTCCCCGGAAGAGCGCAAATCCTGTTTATAGTAATTAAAATATTAATTTGATTTTTCAAAGTGATTTTAGCATAGCTGAAAGAGACTGTTTCCTGTTATGAATCCGGCGACAAAAAGTTCAGCACCGTCATCACGGAGATGCGTGCGACAGGAACCTGTTGATGTTATCGGCCCGTCATTCTGGCGGCCCGCCGGATAAACGTTCCTCATCAAATCAACTGCATAGAGGACAGGCAGCATTGAGATGGCATTCCGATGCAGCAGGCGGACACGTGAAGGGTCCACTGAAAGCGAAATTGAAATTTTAGGCGGCACTTTTCTGTTTTGAGCATCAATAACAGAAAGGACAAAATATGCCGCCTTTGCACATCGGCACCTGCTCATGGAAATATGATTCCTGGAAGGGCATTGTTTACTCGGATCAGGTGGGTAAAAATCATCTGAAAGAATATGCGCAGCACTACAAGACCGTGGAAATCGATCAATGGTTTTGGTCGTTGTTTCCCGGCAGTCCCGTGGCGCTGCCGAAAGAAAAGACCGTGCGTGAATACGTCGATTCGGTGCCGGCGGATTTTCGTTTTGCCGTCAAAATCCCCAACAGCATCACTTTGACGCATTATTACCAAAAAGGCCGCGTCGAGTTGCAGCCCAATCCGTTCTTTTTATCGGTTGAGCTGTTCAACGAGTTCCTCAACACGCTGGAGCCGATGAAGCATCTGCTCGGTCCATTGATGTTCCAGTTCGAATATCTCAACCGCGATAAAATGGCGTCACTCGCCGAATTCATCAAAAAATTTGAATCTTTTATTGGCGCCTGCCCGGCGGATTATCACTATGGCATCGAGATCCGCAATCCGAATTATCTCAACAAAATTTATTTTGAATTTCTCAAGGCCAACAAGCTGAAACATGTGTTCATTCAGGGCTATTACATGCCGTCCATTTTTCCGCTGTATCAAAGCTATCGATAATTTATCACCGGTCAAACGGTCATTCGCCTGCTGGGTCCGGATCGCAGTGACATCGAGAGCAAAACCGGCGGCGACTGGAGCCGGATCATCGAGCCAAAAGACAACGAGCTGGCGCAACTCGTGCGAATGATTCTGGATTTGTGGGACGACAAAGTGGACGTACACGTTTATTTGAACAATCATTATGAGGGGTCAGCGCCCAAATCAATCAGCCGGTTGTTAAAATTGATCGATGAAAGATAAAATCAAATCTCGCCCGAGTCGCGGCTGGAACGGTGGAAAACCGTGATGACGGAGCGCGTTTTTGCCGCGCCATGGGGGGACGTGCCGCATCGCCACACTATTCCCACGCAATGTAACTAAATGCACACGCTCCTTACGCCAAGCGTCTGATGCTCATTCCTCCGCCAACCGAGGGAACTTGAAATTTAC
>CAYSNA010000847.1:0-1670 GCA_964432185.1 uncultured Cytophagia bacterium | reverse complement strand
CGTTGCAGTATCTGTCCCTGGCGGTCGGCGATGATTTGTGGCGGGCCGCCTCAGAGGTGGAAAAGCTCGTCAATTATACAAAGGCCGGCCATGCCGGGGTTCTGGATAAACAGGCGGTTTCTCTGCTGGTTGCCAGCGGAGTTTATGACAATATTTTTGAAATGGTCGATGCGGTCACTTCCGGCAACATCAAAGGGGCGCTTAAGCGCCTTCATGACCAGCTTGAATCGGGCAGCCATGAGCTGGAAATCGTCGGCATGCTTTTCAGGCAGTTCAGGTTGTTAAGGCAGATCAAAGACGGGATCAGCAACAATCAGTCTCCCGATGATATCGCCCGGCATTTCGGCATTCATCCTTTTGTTGTGAAGAAAATGACCAGGCAGGCCAGCCAGATTTCCGATGAGGATATCGCCGATGCGTATCAGGCTCTGGTTGATGTGGATGCCGCGATTAAGTCTTCAGGTTTGTCAGCAACTTTGTTGTTGAGCAAGACAGTGGCGCAGATTGTGGCATGATGATTAAGGAATTAGTTTTTTTTGCCCTTAATTGTTCAATTTGCAAATATAAAAACCCCCGGGACCCGGGGATTTTTTTTCAAGCTGTTTGTTATTTCTTTTTTTCCTGCAGAGCCTTTAGATGATGGATCAATCTGGATTTTTTTCTGGCAGCGGTATTTTTTTTCAGCATTCCTTTTTGAACCGCTTTATCGATGGCCTTGATGGCTTTTTGGAGATTTTCTCCGGCCTTGTCATCTTTTGCATCACCAAGCTTGCGGGTGCTCTTCGTTAAGAAGCTGATGTTTTCCAGGACAATTTTGTTTCTCTCGGCGCGCTTTACTGACTTGCGTAAAGCTTTTCTGGCATTTTTGAGTTGTGGCATATTTTTAGGGTGTAGGATTGTAGGGGGTAGGGTGTAGTCTAATAAACCAATATTCAAATCCCCCAAACCAATAACCTAATAACTAATAACTAATAACGGGCTTCGCCCGTTGCCAGCTCCTCGGCTAGGCCATGAAACGTTCGTTTCGCAGCTCTCGCTCTACGTCGCTGGTAACTAATTTCAGTTTGGGACTGATGGTTGTCATTAAAGAGGAAATCAAGGGTTTTGTCAAATTTGGATTTTTTGGGTAAGGAATTTTATTGGACACTCCTCAATATATTTATTAATGCTTTTTTTCTTCGCTTTGGCATTGCAGGCTTTTTGAGCATGAAGGTTAGGATCAATTCGCAACATGAATTTTCCGCTATCTTTGTTTATCATATCAGGGCGGGGTATTGTCCTTCTGCTTTTTCTATATTCATCAATGCGCAGGCTTCACGGATTGCTCTGAGTTTTTCTGATGAGCTTCTCGGTTTGAGGCATGGTGGGAGCAAGCCCCCGTCAATATTGTCGTATCAGATATGATACCATAGTCAATGAGGGGGCTTATGATTATTCCAGTCTTTGTCGAATCAGATCGCGGCTGATCGCTTCGATAATTTGTTTGTTTTTATCAATTTCATCCTCCAATATTCTGATTTCCTGCCTGGAAATAGCCTGCATGTCGTCGATAACGCGCTTTTCAAATTCCCATTCATCCATTTCATCATGGGTTCTGGCATCGCTGGCCAGATCGGAAACGATCCGTTCTTCGTAAAGCAGGCGAGAAAAGAGGTCTCGTTCATCATCCA
>CAYSNA010000846.1:0-1675 GCA_964432185.1 uncultured Cytophagia bacterium | reverse complement strand
AACACCGGTCACCAGATGCGTTGGCGCGCCGTCGTATTTTCGTTCCGGTGGATTGTTGAGGTTGAGCAATTCGGGACGTTCCCGGCGGTCAAAGGTTGTGCTCGTCCCGTCTGTCCATTCGATGGTATGCGTATAGACTTTGACCGGATCATTCGGCGCCCAGTGCAAACCATCACTGGAGATGAGATGCGCGCCGTGACGCACATCGCCCGTCAGACCGCCAACGTTATCTTCCATCACCAGGTTATATTTTTGATTATGATAAAATATCGCGCCATCTTCCAGCTTGATGCCGGGGACAAGATTCGCCGCGGTGATTTGATAGCGCCCGTCAAACGATTCAGCCTGGGCGATGAACATGGTCAAATCGCGGTCGCGAAAATTGAGCAGCACGCTGCCATCCGCGTGAATATAAGGCGCCGGATTGTTGGCGTCGTCCGTTAATAAAATCTGCTGCTCGGAACGAATCCACGGTCCGTCAATCGATTCGGCCCAGGCATAACCAATTTTGCGTTCGGGATGATTCGGTGATCGGCCGATATAGTAGAGGACATATTTTCCATCAACCTTGAGTATTTTGGGATTATGACACATTTGCCCGTCCCATACATCACCGCCGCGGCCGGCCACAACCACTTGGGCAAAGTCATACGGACCAAGCGGATTGTCCGAGACCGCGCGAACAATCTCGGAGTGATTTCTGTAATTGCCCAGCATACTCACATTGCCGCGCTCGGACGCCTTGATGCCAAGCGACTCCCATGTCGGCCAGCGCGAGGCAAAGAGGTGATGTTGATTATCAACCTTGATGATCGAACCGCCCCAGACAAAATAGCCGGGCATACGAAAACCGGCATCCTTGGGAACCGGTTGGAGACGTTCGATGATGGGTCTGGATTGTGGTGCGCGGCATGACATGGAGAGAAGAAGAGCAACGAGTAAAACTCTGACAGGATTAAAAATCCTGTCAGAGTTAAAAAGTGGATTGATGCAAGCGCGGTTCATTTTTGATTCTCCAGCCAGAAATCAAAATTGACCAATCCCAAATCCTCGTGCGGTGTGTCCGGTTTGTCGAGTTGCAGAGTGATTTTTTCGAGTTCATCAGCGCCGAATTGAACCGGCGGGAGCTTTTTGATAAAGTGTTGCTGCGTCGCTCGATAATCGATAAAACTCAAAGGCGCACCGCCAAATCGATTATAATTCTTGATCAATAACTCATTCGTGCCGCGAAGCAGGGAGAGCCGCACAACATCCCGATTCAACTCATTCGGCCGCTTTTGATTCTTCAACAGCAACTGTTCCCCGTTTAGCCAGACCTGAACGGCATCGTCACTGCCGATGGCCACGAGATAATCCAGTGGTTTGTCCATATAAATTCGCTGATAATAATAAGTCGGGGTCAATTCACCGTTGTCGCCGGTCAAAATAGCCGAGCTGGACCAGCGCTCCACTTGTTGCCAGCGATATATGGTTCGAATGGACCAGGTGAAAATCGGATCGATATTGGAGGTTTTGCCGTGCGTCAAGCCAAGACTGCCGCGGCCGAATCCGGTGTGCATATACAACGGCTCGACGCGAATATCCGACAAGCGACCGCCCATGGCCTGGCCGTTCGTCGCGTCCAGGGTTATAGTGGTGTCGCGATTTGCAATCCTCAATTGGATGGTTTTATTCA
>CAYSNA010000845.1:0-1676 GCA_964432185.1 uncultured Cytophagia bacterium | reverse complement strand
TCTGGATTACGGCGCACCCGAAGGTCAACTGGGCCAATGGTTCCAGTTCTACGTTACGGTTGACGAGCCGGATCCGCAATCCGGCGACTTTAATCCCGGCGGCGCCAAAATGTTCAACATGTCCTCCTGGGATGGCGATATGAATACCACATGGGAAGATATGAATGGATACTGGGAATCGGTGAAAATGACCAACGAAATAGCGACCGCGCCGTACTGGGTATGCCCGGGGACAGAAGGTGAAACCGTTGAAGTGACTGTCGGTATTAAATTCGGCAGCTCCGCGGTGACCGGCGCCTGGTTTGATCTGATCGTTGATGATGTGTCTTTTTATGAGGTGGACGCCGCCAACGAAGTGATTGCCGGCGACATGAGCGATGAAAACGCCTGGGAAATCAAATGGTATAATGCCGATTTTCAACCGGAATATGAATTTACCACAGCGCCGGAAGGCGGCCCGGCTTATCTGCGCGGCGATGTACTGCATCTCATGCTGGAAGAACAGGCCGGCGGCCAGTTGCTGTTTTATCAACGTTTGCCATTAACCGCGGGTGAAACCTACCGAGCTTCCGGTGCCATCCACGTGATGGATTATTACTCTGATTTCGAACCCGTCAGCCAGGGCCCGTGGTACCAAATGTATGTCACAACGGAAGAGCCGCCCGAAGAAGGTGACTTTAATCCAGGTGGCACAAAAATGTTTGACATCTCTGCCTGGGATGCCGGCTGCAGCATGATGGATTTTGAACAGTTCCAGGGCTACTGGGAACAGGTGCGTTGCCTCAGTGAAATTGAAACGGCTCCCTCTTTCGTTGTTCCCGGCGAAGCGGGCACATCCGTTGAAGTCACTGTTGGTATCAAATTTGGATTGTGGGCGCCGGAGCCGGCCACATGGGACGTCTGGGTCGATGATATCCAACTCTTCTATGAAGGCGATGGCACCGGTGTTGGCGTTGAATTCGAAGCTGATCCTGTCGCACCGGAAGAATTCGTGCTCGGACAAAACTATCCCAATCCGTTCAATCCGACAACCACCATTGCCTTCAGCCTTCCGGAAACAGCCAACACGACGCTTAAGGTATACAACTTGCTCGGCAATCAAGTGGCGACATTGGTTAACGGCCAGATGGGCGCCGGCGTTCATCATGTCACATTGAATGTGAACGATCTCCCATCCGGTATTTACTATTATACGTTGCAACAAAACAATTTCACAGCTACAAACAAGTGTATTGTGCTGAAATAGCAGGTAATAGAAAGGGACGGTATGAATTCCGTCCCTTTCTTCTTCAATTTGAAAACTCGTTTATTGCCGCTTGTCTGATCCATGTTAATCGAATTCCGCTTTTAACGTTTCTTGACACCGACCCTTTTCAACAAAAAGCCCAAAAATTAAAATATAGAAATGAACTGTTTTTTCAAATTTTCAGGACATATATTCAAGTAATTTATGATTTTCTTTTTATTTTAAAATTGTGTAAACCAAATACGGCAGTGTAATAAAACTTGGACTCTGGTCATTTTTCTTCATCCATATCCACTTGATTAGAACACCATAAACGGTATGCCATCGATTGAGGCGTCATATTTTCAAATGTTCACAAACGACTCGAAATGTAACTAAAAGAGTAAATCAGATTTGGAGATCTGTAACTATGAAAACAGGGAAAATTATA
>CAYSNA010000844.1:0-1683 GCA_964432185.1 uncultured Cytophagia bacterium | reverse complement strand
GGCATGTTATCGTCCATCCACAACAATCGATCGTAGATCCAGTTTTTGAGAAAATCGATTTCCTCGTCATAGGTGTCGCCGACAAAATAATTTGGCCAAACGTAAACGCCAAGAATGGGCCAGCGCTGAAAATTTCGCATGCGGGCTTCGGATGTGAGTTCGATCATCGAGTCGAGCGCCGCATTGATCGACTCCCAGTGCAGCGGGCCGTGGCGTAATTCCTGCCAGCGTTGTCCCAACACATTCTCAAATGCCGGATCGCGCCGCATGCGGGTCCACCACCAGATACGCGCGCCGCCGGTGTTATAAATCCAGCCGTCCGTGTTCATGGCGCCCTCGCCACCGTAATCCACATTGCCGTAACCGAGGTTATAATCCCAAATCGGCCCCATGGTCAGCGGGCCGTTTTTATCTTTGTGCATATAGGTGCTGAAGCGATAGCCGTCAATGTCTTTGGTCAGTTCGTTGATAATCAGGGCATCGGCAAAACTTGTCGGATCGATAAACCGCGCATAGCCGAGATCCGGATCGCGATAACGACTGCTTTGCAGCGCCCGCTCAAAATCTGCCAGATAATGCTGGATGTAATATTCCTGCTCCGGCACAATTTCATCCGGCTTGGGATACACATACTGAAAGAAAATGGACGATCCCGAAGCGAGCGACCGCCAGCCGCGGTAATAGCCTTCTTCTTTATCAACTTTGATGATGTAACCGCCGGTCACATCATCGCCGGATATTTCATTCGGTTCGAGCAATTCGATATCCACGCGGTCATCATCACGTTTAATTTTTTCCATCAAAATATACAATCCCTGGTAGTCACCATTGATGAGCAATTCGCAAAATTGCATTCGCGAGGCGTACTGGCCCATGGCACGGGCGAGATGAAAGGTGATGGCGTTGCGCAGCAGACTTTTATCGCTGTACGGACCGTAGAGGATCCAGTCGTTCTCTGTCGGCAGTCCCAACAGTTTGACGTTCAGATTGGCGCCGGCCGAATCCTGCGTTTCAAAGCCATAGGATTTTTTATCAAAATAGGAGGAAGAGGAGCCGCGAATTTCGATATTCACCCGGCCGGAAAAATCAGTTTCGGATGTCAACGTGGTGCGGCCATGTGGATTTTTTTTGATGGTCATTTCGACCGGAATGCGATAATCATTTGGAATGGTGCGGCCATCCGTGTTTATCAAAACAATGGGTAAATTGGACGAGGTCAAGGACAGCGGCGGATTGAACCAGTCCGGCGTTGGCCGGTACATTGAAGTGGACGACGTGAGGCCAGCAAACAGAAACGGGATCGAACTCATATCCGACGAGCCGGCGCTCTGGTTGTGCACCTGAATCGCCAGTACATTGTCGCCGGTGACGAGCAGAGATTCCAAAGGCAGATTGGGGATCGGAAAATAATCCGGCTGACCGCCCTGATACATCTGCGCTTCACGTGAACCATCGGCAAGATCGTCATAACCCGGCAGAACACCCGGCGTGCCGATATTGGCGCGGGCGATTTCAACGCCGTTGATGTAGGCGACAAAAGCATCATCATAATCCATGGCAAGCAAAAGATCATCGATGATGGACATATTTTTAATGGTAAATTTATGCCGCATGTACAGGCTGATGGTCGGAGAAATTACGGTCGCATCATCGCCGTCATCGTAACCAATGCCGCCCGGTCCT
>CAYSNA010000843.1:0-1683 GCA_964432185.1 uncultured Cytophagia bacterium | reverse complement strand
GCGCCCACGTGTCGCGCAAGAGGTCGTAATTGTTCGGATCATTAATTTGATCGTACAAGCCGATGCCGAGTACAATTCGATTGGTCGGCGTTTTCGGCGGTTTGAATCCCAGCGGTTCAAAGTCGCCATACAATTCGCCTATATCCTGTTGATCCAAGCCGGCGGTCATTAGATTTTTTTTTACCGGCGAAAACAACGAGCTCGTCCACACCAGATGCGCGATGTTACACACAGGATTGATAGCAAAGAGGCCGTCAATGCCCATCAGTCCGGCAATGGTCAAACCCACGCCGCCGCCCATGCTGAAACCGGTCAGCCATACCGTATGTCCGGTGTTTTGTTTGAGAAAGCGATAAAAACTCGTCACATCGCAAACTGCCTGCTTGAACGCCACGGTGTTGCGGTAGGCATCGCCGCTGAAATAAAACTCGCCGCTGAATGCGCTCGACTCCGGCCGCCGTTCGTAATGGTACGGCAGGGTCAGGACGTACACATTCAGGTGCTGCTGATTCAATTGCGAGATGAAAAAGTTGTAAATCTCGCGATTCTCTTCGTACAGCCCGTGCACAAAAATGACATCGCCGGCCGCATTGGGCGCCGGGAATTTTCTAATGGACACAATATCATTTTCAGCGTAACCCGTTTTAATAACGGATTCGAACGAGATATCGATAAAACCATTTTGTTGAATTTGAGTGAATCCTGGCAGCTCGCCGTTCAGTACTTTTATATCCGCCAAACTCGTATCAAACCGCTGCCAGGCCGGATCGGGTGTGTGGTGCACCCGGTTTAATTTTTCCGTCAGCAGTTTTTCCGTGGCGATTTTATCGACAAATTTTGAGCTGGCTTCGTTCATCACTTATACCGCAATGGTCACGGCGTAGCCGTTATCAATCTCGGATATGAGCTTGATGTTTTGCGGTGGCTCGCCGGTGACAAACGTATCATTGTTCGTGTTCATCGAATTGAACAGCATGCGGCCGCCCAACTGCGTGTATTTTGAAATCGCCTCTTTGCGCGTCCACCAGGTGGTCAGCAATTCATCCTGGCGAATCAGATCATGCCGAAATTGATGGTAAATTTTTTTCTCCTCCGGATGGCAAAAATAGGAGACCAGAGCCGGCGGGCGTCGTTCAATTTTCTCCACATCCAGGCCGATGGGCCGATTGGCCAGCAACGCAATAGCGTACTCGATCGAATGGCTAATGGTGACAACGCACTCGGGATGACTATCAATAACCGGCGCGCCATCCTCCTTTTTACTGATGTTAATACTGCTAAATTGAGCCGGATCATAACCAAACATATGTCGAGCCGCATTTTTCGCCGCCAGACGACCGGCGATAAATTCGACCTTGCGTTTGTCGCTGTGCGCCCGCTCAAGATAGCTCAACTCCTGCGGAGACAACAGCGACACCAGCGCCGATTTTTCATCTTCAATATACTTTTGACAGTCCGGTACGCGCACGATGCCAAAAGTATAGTGGTGTTGTTTGGCGTTTTTCAGCAAAAAGTCTTTCATATTTCCTACAAATTGATTAAGCGAAAGGCCGCGCGGCGGGCAAAATACCGAATGTTGCCGTCGCCATCGACCATGGTAACGTTAAACACCACAATGTCCTCGGATTCATCCACAACTTTTGTATAACTGCGATAGAGTCCCGATGTTTTCGGTACGTCGAT
>CAYSNA010000842.1:0-1689 GCA_964432185.1 uncultured Cytophagia bacterium | reverse complement strand
TGATTCGACTTGTTGCTCTTGCCGGCACGCATGTCTCTTTTTGCAGTTATCCGATTGAGCTGCGTCTCCAGGATGTTCCATTTTTATTTGAGGACTATAAAATTGATGTGACGCCGTGGCAGGATTTTAAGGAATTCGTCAGATTTCATGTCACCAGTGTCGGCGATCTGCCGGATACCTTGATTTTTAATGGTCCGACTGTGCAGCACGGCATCAAAGAGCAGGATGCCATCACAGTAAAAATTGACACGCGCCGGATCAAGGAAGAATATGGCATTCAAAAAGTACATATTTCCGGTATTTTGACCGACTCGTCCAATTCCATTCGCGCGGAAGCGTTTGACGCGCGTATGATCAGCGCCAGTGCCAATTCCGAGATCATCACATGGCGCTGGCGTGTGCGTGATCGCATCCGCTCCGGAGATCGAATTGAAATCACCATCAAGAATCCCGGCAATCAAAATAAGATAACCGAATTTTTTATTGTTGAGCCGCACTGGTCGGAGGCCTTTCACGGCTCCACCTCTTTTGTGCTTTTCAAAATACCGTTCGGCAGTCGCAAAGAGAAAACGGAAATTCTTAACTCGATTGGCCTCGGGATCAGTTATCAGCCTTTCCTCAAAAAAGATTTTTTGGAAGTCGATGCATCATTCCTCGTTGGCAGCGTCAAGGCGGAAAATAATGAAATCGGCGTGGAGGTGAGCTTTGGATTGAGCGCCATTTTCTGGCAGCACATCCAGGTCGGTGTCGGAACCAATCTGACCGGAACAGCATTTTCAAAACAGTTTATGTTCGTCGGCACGCGTTTCAAGCTTCCAATCCCATTTTAAAACGTGGAGCCATCTGGAATCCTTTGTCACATATGTGCATCCAATTTTTAGTTGGAAATCAGCGAGATTATGTTTAGTTTGGCCAACAACAAAAACGTTGTGCTGATATATAAGATGGGTGAAGCCATGGATTGTTGTGAAAAATTATTGAAACAAGTTTGTGACGATCTGTCCGAAAATATCAACTCGGAATTGTGCGCGCAGCTCAAAGCGCATCTCGAGGACTGCGAAGAATGCCGAAACCAGGTTGAGTCGATGAAAGGGACAGTCAATCTATACCAGTGCTTGAAAGAGAAAAAAGTACCTCAAGATATCCACGAGCGCTTGTTCAAAATGCTTAACGTTGAGGATGCCGCGTAATTGTATTTCTAAAAATCGTACTTGACATTTTTATTTCGGATGCTTATTATTCAAGGTGACTTCATGGTCACCTTTTTTATTGTGGAGGCTTTATGGAAAAATTAAGTAAACGTCAGCGAGAAGTATTCGAAGTTATCATTGATCTAATCAAGCAAAAAGAATATCCGCCAACCTTAAAAGAACTGGCGGATGAACTAGGCGCCGCCAGCCGCAACACCGCTGTCAAGCACCTGACGGTTCTGGATCGCAAAGGCTATTTGTTATGGGAGAAAAACAAGGCGCGCGGCATCAAGATTCTTGAGCCTCTGGGCCTGCTTGATAAAAGCGATGAAATTAGTTTGCCGCTCGTCGGCGTGGTCACCGCCGGTATTCCCATGCTGGCGGAGGAGAATATCGAAAAATACGTTGCTGTGCCCAAATATCTCCTGGAATCGAGCGCCAACCATTTTCTGCTGCGCGTCGATGGGGACAGCATGAAGGATGCCGGCATTTTAGATAA
>CAYSNA010000841.1:0-1700 GCA_964432185.1 uncultured Cytophagia bacterium | reverse complement strand
CGAGTTTCCAGATCGTTTCGCCGGTGTCGCGATTAATTTTCAATATTTTTTTATATTCGCGCGGCGACAGGATATAATGGCCGTCGTAATCAACGGCAATGGCATTCAAGTGCACAAAATCAATAAAACCGCCAAGCAGATTAATGTAAGTATCACGGATATCCAGATTGGCCCAGTTGTTCCATTCGAAAATGACGTTCCTGTCCCGGTCCAGTTCCTGCATATGATGCGCCTCGACCGTGGCGTTCGGATTGCCGCCATCCACAACGGTGCTCATATCAACCTTGACATGCTGCCGCGCCACTTGCAAAACATGGCCATTTTCAAGAATCTGCAATTCGTGATCGTCCGCATAGTAACCATGGCCGGCATAGATGGTATCGACCTCGACAAAATTTCGGTCAAGAACAATGTAATATGTCTCATAACAATGGAAAGACAATTCACCGTTAGCGTGAACAGTCAGGTTGCCGGTTCGCGGGATGTCGTCGTAACGCCGATAAAAATAAGGCGTGCCGTCGTTTTCACAGATGACGATATAATTGCCAAAGCCGCCTTGAATAGTGGTTGACGCAAAAAAGATGCGGCCGGGCGCCGTTTCTCCCATTTGGTTTGTGGCGATAATCGGGAAATCACTCGGCACCGCCACACCGTTGATGAGGCGCACCGGTGTACTGGCACTCATCTTGTTTTCAGCCGGCGCGGCGGCTTTGGGCAACCAATCCATGCTATTGGGATCATCGGCCGGTGTGTAAAAGGAATAGGAAAAATCTGCACCTGAAAACTGACTGGTCTGAATTGTCACGTCAATTTGTGCGTTTTGGGGAAGACGGCTATCCGGTTTGAAAATGATTGTGCGATCATCCGCCGCCCAAAATGTGGTGCCCGCGACATTTTTATTTCCGCTTTTAATGGAAATAAACTCGGGGAGATTTGTGATCTGATCGTTTAACGGCCTGGTCAGTTTGAGAATGACAGTGGCCTCAACAGTGATAAACTTGCTCTCCGGCTCCGGGAAAATATAATCGATCGTCGGATGATATCGGCCGGCAAAACCAGTCGTTATAAAAAGGACCAGAATCAGAATTAGTGCTTTTTTAATGCGATGACCTGCCTGATTTTAAAAAAGAGACACGACCGTCCAAGTCCCGCACCATCAGTGTAAAAAGGGACCAGGCGTTATTTGATAGATTCCGGCCGTCGTGTTTTGGTTATTTCAGCAGCGTCATTTTGCGCACGGTGCTGAACTCGCCGGTTTCGATACGATAAATATACAAACCGCTGGCGACTTTTTCACCACCTTCATTAGTGCCATCCCACATTATTTTGTGAGAACCCGCTTTTATCGATTTATCAACGAGCGTGCGTACGCGTCGTCCCTGAACATCGTAAACAACAAGCGAGACGTGTGCCTCCGTCGGCAGGTCATAGGTAATCGTGGTTTCGGGATTAAACGGATTGGGAAACGCCGGATGCAGTTGAAAATCCGGCAAGACTGTTTTGACGGTTTCCGCATGGAGTTTGGTGCCGTTCACTGCCACAAGACCGAACAACGCCTCGCACAGCACATCGTTATTGTGTGAAGTCACCGGCAAACCGACATAAATTTTATCGTTCATGGTGATGCGTTCCGAGTCGACGAGAGTCCAATCACTGCCGTTGGTGGACTCGTATCCCTGGAACAGATCGCCTAAACGTCT
>CAYSNA010000840.1:0-1715 GCA_964432185.1 uncultured Cytophagia bacterium | reverse complement strand
ATCTATAACAATACGAAGTTCAGCTACCAAGCTCTTTTATCATACCGTCTCCTTTTTGGTTAAAAGGCTGTTTCGATATTTGAACATTTTTTTGATTTGTGAGGTTACTATGTTAAAACCGAATAAATGACAGTTTGTTCCCCTGCTCCAAAAAAGTTTTAGAACGCCGTTAGTCGGCGTCTCATGAACCTAAAACATCAACTGCCTGGTATGCCCGGTGTTTGACTCGCTCATTTTTATTCTTATCTGACTATTCCAGTTCCCGAATTTTAATATTTCGAAAACTCACCGTATCGCCGTGCTCTTGCAACAAAATAAAACCCTCAGGAATCTGCCCGAACAACTCGTAATCTTTGTATTTGCTATAACCAAGAAGAGTACGGTAAATTTGCGAGAAGCGATTGTACTCGACAACCTTTTTGCCGTTCAGCCAATGCTCCACATCACCATTCTTTTTGGCGATGATGCGTGCGTGGTTCCATTCTCCCGGAGGATTGGCAACTTTATTTTCAGCGGGGATCAAATCGTACAACGATGCCGAGGTACGGTTGCCGTTTATACCGTTTTTCGCATCGGGATGATTTTCATCATCCAAAAGCTGATATTCCAGTCCGAGCGCCGTGCCTTTTTTCTTCAGCAACTCGGGATAGACAAAATATTTGATGCCGCTATTGGCGCCTTTGGTGATGTTGAATTCGAGAGATAATTCGAAGGCGCTGTAGGTTTTGGCCGTCACAATATCGCCGCCTCGCGGAAGGCCCAAACCACGAGTTGGATTAACGGTCAACAGACCATTGTCCGTAGCCCAGCCTTTTCCTGTAACGGATTCCAAGCGGGAATTGAGCCAGCCGTCCATTGTTTGTCCATCCCACAACAACGTCCAACCGGCCAACTTTTCTGCCGTGCTGAGTGAATTGAGGAGAACATTATTTTCATCAACTTGAGCAGACAGAGAAATGAGAAGCGTCAAGACCAATAGTGTCATCAAACCGGATTTCATCATCGTTATCCTTTCCATAGCAATTACAGACATGATGCATTCGTAAAGTCCGAAAAGTCATTGCGAGCGAAGCGAAGCAACCTCATGCCTCGGCTAACATCTTGTTTTTTGGAGATCGCTTCGTCGCTCCGCTCCTCGCGATGACTTGTAGTCTGACTTTTTTACGAGCTGATCATACATCAGTTGGACATAGTTTACAAAAAGATCAATCGAAAGACAAGCGACAAAACAAATCGCCGATTTTTTTGGTAAAAAAGTTTATGAAAATAGTTCAATAAATGCTTGCATCTTTTTTATCAAGTTAGTATATATTTTATGATTGTCATTCAGCTTCGACAATTCATCCTTCACTTTTTTTACGGACATGAAATGTTTTTACGTTGTGACAGCCAAAATCGTCTACACAACTCCAGCCGAGGACTGCGCCCCGCCGTTATCCAGTTTGGTCCAGATTCCTTTTTTTATTATTTGAACTATTGATCCATATTTTAAAAGTATTGTCACGTTCAGGGAGCCAAAGTATTTCCATATAAATCTTTAATTCATTAAACCATTCATTTAGGAAGGAGAGGTATCATGAGACCAATCAGCCGTACACTTTTATGGACATTGGTAGCGCTTTTGTTTGTCGGTCAGCTATACGCTGAAGTCGGATTTAAATGGGGCGCGCGCGAGCGTCTGCGCCACACGTACATGAACAATAACATGGATTTTA
>CAYSNA010000839.1:0-1717 GCA_964432185.1 uncultured Cytophagia bacterium | reverse complement strand
CCCGTCCGGGATCGTGATGGTATGTCCGAGTTCGCCGGCAAAACCATCATGACCGGTCTGCTGATCAAGGAATTGATCATGCGCGGTTTATTGGAACGTGTCCTGATCATCACGCCCGGCGGTCTGACCAAACAATGGCAACAGGACGAAATGGCGCTCAAATTCAATCTCTCGTTTACCCTGGTCAACCGGGCGCGCTTTGATTCCGAACCGACCGTCTTTCTCAACGCTGATAAAATTATTACCTCCATTGACTTTTTACGCGCCGACGATGTCCTCAATGTCGTCAAAGAATCATCCTGGGACCTGATTGTCGTTGATGAAGCCCATAAACTCTCGGCATTTGATTACGGCCGAAAAAAATATGTCAGCAAACGCTATCGGGCACTCGAAGAACTGGCAGCCAAATGCGATCACCTGTTGCTGCTCACCGCAACGCCGCATCGTGGCCGACGCGATACCTTTAAAAATCTGCTGCAACTTCTCGATGAAGACATCTTTGCCTCCGACAGTTTGGTCACAGCCCGTGTCCAGGAAATTGAAGAAAACGGCGTCAATAAATTTTTCATTCGCCGCCTCAAGGAGCAAATGCGCGACTGGCAGGGCAATCCTCTTTTCAAAGAACGTTTTACCACCACCGTCGCCTATGAACTGACGCCTGAAGAAAAAAATCTCTATGACAAGGTCACCGAGTATTTGACAACCCGCCGGCAGCAGGCCAAACAGGAATCCAATATTCATGTCTCCCTGGCGCTTATGGTCATGCAGCGTCGATTGACCAGCTCCATCAAAGCCATCATGTTGACGTTGCGCAACCGCTATAAAGCCTTGTCTGAATTGGTCAGGGAATTAACACAAAATCCCCAGCTCTTAAACCAACGGCAAAAATACAGCCTCGACTTTGAAGAGCTTGATGATTTTGATGAACTCGACGATGAGGAACGCGAATCCCTGGAAAATATCTTTGCCGATCCGCGCAAATTCAAACTCTTTACCACCGCCAAAAGTCTGCCCGAGATGAAGCGCGAAGCCGAGCAGGTCAAGGAGCTTGTTGAGCTTGCCGAGTCGCTTTATTTTGCCAATCAGGAAGAACAAAAATATAAAAAGCTCTGCGAGTTGCTGGATAACCGGGGTATCCTGCACGACAAGGAAAAACTCGTCATTTTCACCGAACACAAAGATACCCTCGATTACCTCGAAGAACGCCTGAAAAATCAGGGTTATAAAATCGCCACCATCCACGGCAGCAAGAATGTCGATGAACGCCGCGAAGCGCAGGTCAACTTTGCCAGAGAAGCGCACATCCTCATTGCTACCGATGCCGCCGGTGAAGGTATTAACCTGCAATTCTGCCGCTTGCTCATCAACTGGGATATTCCCTGGAATCCAAATCGTCTCGAACAGCGCATGGGACGAATTCATCGCTACGGCCAAAAGAAAGATGTTCTCGTCTTTAACCTGGTCGCCAAAAATACGCGCGAAGGCAAGGTCCTCGGCAAGCTGCTCGATAAATTGGATATCATTCGCGATCAAATGGGCGACGATCGCGTTTATGATGTCATCTCGGACATCTTTGAAGAAGTGGCTCTCGACGATGTCATCAATTCGACGCTCAATGGCGAATACACCAACTATGACCAGGTCATCGAAACGCATTTCACCACAAGCAATGTTGCACAAAAAATTCGCCAACAAAAGGAAAGCCTCGGACATAGTA
>CAYSNA010000838.1:0-1727 GCA_964432185.1 uncultured Cytophagia bacterium | reverse complement strand
CCCATTTGTCTTCGGGTATAACGAGATCAAGAAGATTTTGAATTGTTGAACAAAGAGCGTTCCATCGATCCAAAACATATAACCGAACCGCTCCTGCGGCTCCCAAACATCAACCATCCAGTTCTCAGCAGCGGTTGCGGCGGATGAGGGTCGAAAGCGGAACAGCCTTTCGTTCGTCTGAAAATATATTCCTTCAGGAGTCGCTTGCACCGACCAAACAAAATTAAAATTCCGGTCTTCGGGTTTGATATACTCCAGCAAGGATCGGTACTGCATCCGACCCCGATCATCCGCTTCGAGATAGCCGAGCATTCTGGTGGAGCCCACGTAAATTCTGCCATTGGCATCTTTGGATAAGGAGCGGCCAAAAGATTTGTTGGGAGACACAATCAATCGCCAGGTCGATCCATCAAACTCCTGAACGCCGTATCCATCGCCAATGTACATGACGCCCCGATCATCCTGCGTCATTGACCAAAATTGAGAGTGGCCGTTAATCTCCTTGCTGGTGTAAATCGACATAAAGGGCTTGCCAATTTCAGCAGGGTAAATCGCAAATGCGCTGAGCAAAATGGCCAGACAAAAGAACACACATTTATTCATAGAATTAGCCCTTCAGGATTTGTTGTTTTAAAGCCGCAAAATCGAGCGGCTTGGTAAAATAGTGTTCCGCGCCGTATTCCATAGCCGTATCATAATATTGATTGCTGTAGGCGGTGATCATGGACACATGAATATTCGGAAATTCTTTTTTAACGATCTGCAGCAGTTCGAGGCCGTTCATCCCCGGCATGTTGATATCCGACAAAATGAACATGACCTCCGGCGGCTGCTTCATCTCGCGCAGCGACTGCAAGGCCTCTTCTCCGGAAAAGGCAAAAATAAATTCAATTTGGTTTTGTTTCATCTCTTTGCGAAAGTATTGCCGGAACAACAGTTCGACATCTTTTTCGTCATCAACAACCATGGCTTTCATGCTCGGCTCTTTCAAGGAATATTATCACGTCTATATTTGCTCTGTTTGGTGTCGTACACTGCCGGACTCTCTTCACTCATCATTCCAAGTCAGAATTCTGTTTCGCTTGATATGATTCATCGCACGACGTGGATATGATGTTGACAATCAAGCGACTTGGACTTGCAATGCCTTTTGCCATTTTCTCAAATCTCATCAGGAAACGGAACGGAGAAATCTGCTGCTCAAAAGGTTTGCTGAAACAGCAAGTGCCCATGAATTGACTGACGACGATAAAATGGCATGGATACATCCGAGCGAAACCCGCAAAAGACAAGGATCTTACACTATGATCGAATTCATTGTGCCAGGAAGCACAATTATTTTCAACGATATAATAATACAAAAACTGAATGTCAAGATATTTCAGCTCGATTTTTCGAATGTTTCGTAATCACTGTCCCAACGCATTGTTCGCGCCCGGCGTGATTTACCAATCGAACTAACGAACGAAATCTGCGAAAGTTGATTGCACAGCTGTCAAGCGCGACAGCGCAAGCCGTCGCGTTTGACAAAATGTTGAAGCTGTAGCAAAATCACGTTTTAGTGGTTTTTCGTGTCTTTCAACTTGTTTTGTGACCGGATATGGCAAAAGTTGAAAAAAATCAACCACGAATTTCTCGAATTACTCTAATGTGTTCAGTAAAATTAATTTTCGTGAAATTAGTGTAATTCGTGGTTCCTTTTTTGGTTCCGGTTTATCCGGGTTAGG
>CAYSNA010000837.1:0-1730 GCA_964432185.1 uncultured Cytophagia bacterium | reverse complement strand
TTCTTTTTGATGGTGACTATAGAATCACAGCCGAAGCAGGCAGTGAGTTTTATGCCAATGGGGCAAAATTTCAGTCTGCAAATAATCCGGCCACTGATTGGCAATACATCAGATTAAATACGGATGACGCCGTCATTGAAAACTGCGAGATTGAAGGTGCTGATTATGGCGTCTTTGTGTACAACTCGGATGGAACCATAAAGGATTGTAGCATTTTTGATTGTGGTTACGGTATAAGAGCCTATCATGCGGATGCCAAACCGCATATTGAAGGCAATGATTTGACCGAAAATACCAAAGCCCTTTGGATTCAATACGCTGATCCCGAGGTAATAGATAATAAGATGAATTCCTACGGCAGCAATACTATATACTTGTATCATGGCAAGGGTAGTTATAAAAACAATACTATCGAAAGCCGTAATGGCGATGGCGTTTATATTTATGGGAGTACTTCGTTTCCCTATTTTAACGGCCAGTGGGATGGATATGGCAATTATTTTGACAACTGCGACGGCAGCTATTTTAATGTGGCGGGTGGCAATCTATACCTTGGGTATGATTACTATAATTCCGGTGGTTTTAACGTGTTGCCGGAGGGTGGATTCGGTTATAAAGCAGTCGTCAATAATACAGGCAGTATGATTTATGCTGAATTGAACTGGTGGCAATATTTGAGTAGTTCGGGAGGGTATCCTTCGACGGGCTCTGTCTTCTTTGGCTATCCGGTGGAATATATCCCCGCTTGTGCAAAACCGAGCCAAGCAGGTGCGCTGTGGAAATCAAGTTCCGAGGGGCTTGATCCGATAAAAGAAGAATTTATGATTGCTTTTGGCTATTATGATGAAGAAGATTACGAGAACGCTATAAAAGAACTACGAAAAGTCATCAACAAATATCCTTCGGAAGAATTAACACATCAGGCTTTATTCCGACTATATGATGCCTATGAACAATTGGGCGAGCTGGATAGTAACGTCAGTTTCTTAAATTCAATTTTGGGTGATGTAAAATATGACGAGTATTCCAAACATATCGCTCGTGTTTGGTTAATGAAGCAGGAATTTAATCATGATAAAATGAAAAACGCAGAAAAAACGGCATTTGATGCACCGGAAGGCTCGTATTCGGAACGAGAGCTTTTATTGACACTCATCGCCGAATACTCGTTAAGAAATGATGAGGAAAATGCGCAACGAATCGCCGCAGAATTGCAAACTCGACATAGAGATGATACTATAGAGTCTGATATTCGAGCAGCTTTGGAAACGGAAGGTGTTGATGAAGAGCTAGAACCATTGTCAAAAAATACTGTTGATTCAGCAGAGAAAAATGCGTTCGGCAATAGCCCCAATCCATTTAATAGTTCAACGCGGCTATTATTTTCCTTGCAGGATGACAGCTTTGTTGAATTGAATATCTATAACGTCTTGGGCCAGAACATAAAATCATTAATCAAAGAAAATCGAGACGCTGGTGTGCACGAAGTGATTTGGAATGGACTCAATGATGCTGGCAACATAGTACCGAGCGGAATTTACTTTGCGGTTTTAAATACGCCACATCAACGACAGACAATTAAAATATCGTTGGTTAAATAGAAATCTCGGTCAAAAAGTAACCGTGCTTGTCGACCGCGACATGCAAGCCGGACGGTTCATTGAAAAATGGGACGGCCAGGATAGAAACGGCATCAAAGTCGGTGCTGGATTATATCTGTGCCGCTTTAC
>CAYSNA010000836.1:0-1731 GCA_964432185.1 uncultured Cytophagia bacterium | reverse complement strand
AAATCACTGCAGCGTAGCGCTCGCGCAGCGAGGACTGTTCTCGCCGCTATAGCGGCGCGTGGCGGCGACCGGGGTATGGTGGCCAACACAGCACGTCAATTCACCATCGATGATCCGGGCGGCAGCCTTTTTGATGAATTGGGCATTGAATTTACCGTCTCGGTCTGGGTGGCTGTTTACGAGTTCACGCAAAACTGGCAGGGCATTCTGTTCAAAAATAACATGTTTTTCATGGAACGCAATAACAGCAGCAGTGGCGGCACGGTCAATGGCATCCATTTTAAGGTCAAGGATGAAACCGGCGCGCAACCGTTCAATCTTTACGGCAATATCCTCATTGACGATGGCGACTGGCACCATATTGTCGGGATTTATGACGTAGACAAAGCCTATCTCTATATCGATGGCGAACTCGATGTCGAGGGCGATGCCAGCGGAGAAATGATCGGTCTCAGCGATGATCCGTTTGTCATCGGCGCCAAGTTTGAGAACACCTATCGCAATTCCTGGAATGGCTTGATTGATGAGGTCAAATTTTTCGACTATGCGATGTCGCCAGAAGAGGTTGATTCTCTTTTTAGTATGGACTATACCAGCATTCAACAGCGGCATCAGCCGCGCATCGAGACATTTGTGCTCGAGGACAATTATCCCAATCCGTTTAATCCCGAAACACGTATCGAATTTTCCATTCCACAAAACGAAGTCGTTACCGTGGAGATTCTCGATCCTCTGGGACGAATCGTGCACACTCTGGTTTCCGAAGAGTTATCGGCCGGACGGCATGCCTATACATGGCACGCTGGCGCCCAGGCCAGCGGACTCTATTTCTACAGAGTCACGACAAGCGACTTTTCGCAAATGCGCAAGATGTTATTGGTCAAATAATGAATCAACTGCTCCGATCTTTGTGAAGGATCGGAGCAGCTTGTTTTTTTGATAGATTGATTTCAGATAAAAGATGAGCGATTTTTGATGTCAGACTTTTGCATCTACATTGTTTAACCAATCCTTTCCTCTCCAAATTGACCATTTGTAAAAATCAGAAAAAATATTTATACTGCACAACCTGGAACCGCCCATATCACATCCAAAAGCGCGGATTCGTGCCGCATTGGAATGAAGTGAGTTTGCATCAACATATCGAGGAGAAGAATTTATGGCTAACACACAAGTCAATCGTCGTGGTTTTCTCAAAGGCGCGGCTGCGGCCGGCGCCGCCTTCACCATTTTACCGAGCGGTTTTCTGTCCGGAAAAAATGCCCCGAGCAACAAACTGAACATCGCGCTCATCGGCGCGGATGGCCGGGCGCGCGCGCACTATGATGGATTAAAAAATGAAAATGTCGTGGCATTGTGCGATGTGGATGCCGAGCATCTCGCTTTTGCCGCGAAAGAATTTCCCGGCGCGAAGCATTACGAGGACTGGCGTAAATGTATCGAGCAAAAAGATCTCGACGCGGTGGTCTGTTGTACGCCGGATCATTCGCATGCGTTTATCGCCGTCTGGGCGATGAATCGCGGACTGCACCTCTATCTCGAAAAACCCATGGGATTGAGCGTGGAAGAAGTGCGTATCGTTCGTCAGACCTATCTGAAAAATAAAGACAAACTCGCGGTACAGCACGGCACGCAGCGTCACGCCAAACCCAATTTTGACCGCGTGCGCGAACTCATTCAGGACGGCGCTATTGGCACGCTGTCGCAGGCGCACGCCTGGGGCGACCGCCA
>CAYSNA010000835.1:0-1742 GCA_964432185.1 uncultured Cytophagia bacterium | reverse complement strand
TCTGGGCCGCGACAAACGGCGTGTGGAATAATCCGCCCTACGGCGATCGCGACGGCACCTCAGAACATCATTATAGTGATAAAGCAGAATTCATCGCGCAGCAGGTGGCGCGATATGGATCGCAAAAAATTGACGCGTCGTCATTACAAACGCGCGACAAGCTTTCCGGTCTCAATGTTGTCCACTATTACGAAGATGACAACGAGCCGGATCAATGGTGGTGGCAGCCCGGCTGGCCGGCGGAAAAATATGCCAAATATCTGAACGCCGTGCACGACGGCTACAATGTGGCGCCGAATGATAATTATCCGCTCGTCGGCATCAAAAATGTTGATCCGACTGCCGTGCATGTGCTTGGCGGTATGAATGGGGATGACATCACCTACCTCGACACTATTCTTGCGAACACCAATGGCCGCGTCCCGTTTGATGTTCTCAATTTTCACCATTACTGTTCAACCTCCATGGCGGACTCGATGGGCGTGTGCCCGGAGGACGACGACTTTGGTTTGAAAAAGACCGTCGAAATGTGGGTGAGCTGGCGGGATAAAAACGTGCCCGGCATGCCCATCTGGTGTACGGAATTTGGCTACGATACCTTTCAAACGGATTCGAAAAAAACTTCATATATCTATGCCTCCGAATCTTCACAGGCGAATTATCTTTTGCGCTCATTGTTTGTTCTGATGCATTACGGCATAAGCAAAGGATTTATTTTTTATGATGTCGATCCGGACAGCGACGATCCAACGCAATTTTCCTCCAGCGGAATCATGACGGATAGTGATCATGGTCTCGTGCCCAAAACGTCGTTTTATTATCTCGCCACCCTGAAAAAATGGCTTGCGGATTATCGGTTTGTGAAAACAGAAAAATTTGGCGATGGTGATCCCGCTGTTTATGCTTACGAATTACAATCGACAGACAATGACAAACGGTGTTACGTGCTCTATTGCCGCAATCCGCATTCGAAATATGACGATGGCACCAGAATTTCAAACTTTCGTTTTCCCAAGGCGGGTATTTTAAAAGCGACCTGTATTGAACCCGTTGATAAAAATGAATGGGGGAGACCGGTTGCGGTTGAACTTTTACACGCTGGTGACGATGATGCGGCGGTGATCATTCCACGCTTGTCCGAAAAACCGTTGTTTTTGTTTTTGGACTAGGACAATGAAAATAAAATTAATAATCATTTTTTCCACAACCATTGAGGCTTGCTGATGAAACGTATGCTGACAAAACTTTTTGTTCTCTTGGTGATCTCTACAGTTTATACGACCGAACCTTATCAAGGCACGGTTAAGGATTTTGTCGGCCTCAACACCAATGTTGGGGCGTATGACGATGGTATTGTTGAACGCCTTGGTCGCGCCGCCACGTGGATGCGCGAATACCATAGCTGGGGCCACTATGAACGCACGCCGGATGTGTATTTGTGGGATGACAAAACACCGTCCAGTGCCGGCACGTGGCCGCATCACACAAAATATGTTGAACAGTGCCATGCGTTGGGGATTAACCTGTTAATTTGTGCGCAGGGTTCAACCGACTGGATGGCGGTACCCGGTGCGAGCCAACCGTCCGCATCTCCGCCAATCGGCGAAGAGGACGGCACCCAGCCGGAGCATTATCTGGAAAAGATCGAGTTTGTCTCGCAGCTTGTGGCGCGCTACGGCTCCACAGCGGTGGAAAACGATCTGCTCGAAACCGATGACAAAAAGACCGGTCTCGGCTATATC
>CAYSNA010000834.1:0-1746 GCA_964432185.1 uncultured Cytophagia bacterium | reverse complement strand
ATGACATCATCTTCACAAGGGCGCAGAACTTTGTTTTTAAAACCAGGTTGCGCACCTGCGCCCTTGTGCTTCTTTTTTTAGTGAGGTCTATCATGAAATCATTTTTGCTGTTTTTCTGTGTTTTGCCGATTCTAATATCGGCCAAAGATTTTCAATTCCCGCACAACGTAACACTCGGCGGCGAGCTGGAACAACGCGTTCGACTGACCGAAAAACGTTTTTTGCACGAGCCGTACGATCTCGATCTCATCGTTCAGGATGTGGCGCGCAAACCGGAACTGAAACGCCGATTTGAGGAATACGAGGGCGATGTCTCCGGTCGCACTCTGGGCTGCTGGAGTTATATGTCGCGATTACTCGGCGAGCATCCGACCAAGCTCGACTCAATTTTTGAAGGTGTGCTGCTCTATCAATCCGAAAACGGTTATTTCGGCATCGATCAGGAAAAGATCGATTGGGATTATTGGGGCCGGCAAACCTTTGGGCATGGCCGATTGCTCGGCGGTCTCTTGCAGTATTATCACCTGACAAAAGATGTGCGCGCGAAAAATTCCGCGACAAAGTTGGGCGATTATTTTGTCAACAACATCGCGCAGTGGACGAGCAGCCATAGCGAAAATCCGTGGACAAATCAATCCGAATGGGTAATGTGGAACGATCAAAAATCCAACCGCCAGCATTTTGTCAAGACGCACATGACCAGCATTCTGGAATCGATGATGATGCTGTATGAGATCAATCCCAAACAAGATTATCTGGATGCTGGAAAACGTATTCTCGATCTGTTTCCGAATTTCGGCCACTACCATTCGCATTCTTACATGAACAGCATGACCGGCATGGCCATGCTCTACGACAACACGGGTGATCACCAGGTCTTTTCCCGACTGTATAATTTGTACTGGCAGGATGTTGTGCGTTACGGCTACACCGTGGACGGCGGCATGCGCGAGTGGTTCCCGGACGACCATCGCACCGAGGGCTGCTCCATCGCCGACTGGATTCGCCTCAATCTTTACATGTGGAAAATCACCCAGGACGCCGTTTATCTCGATGAAGCGGAAAACGCCTGGTACAACGGCCTGAATTATCACCAGACGGCCAACGGCGCCTTTGGCCACGCCATCTGCACGCCGAGCGGCTATGAGGCGAACTATGATCAGGCCTGGTGGTGCTGCACCATGCACGGTTTGTGGAGCTATGCGGATATCGTCAATTTTCTCGCCGTGTCGGATGCGGACAATCTCTTGTTCAATTTTTATACGCCGTCCGATTTTGAGCTGAACGGCGCAACATTTTCGATTCAAACAAAATATCCGCAGGACGGTCGTATCACCATTGAATGCACAAATAGTAAAATGGCAAAAATCGATACGCACCTGCGCATCCCCAAATGGGCGGACACGATGACGCTGACTTTGAATGGAAAAGCGGTTAAAAGTGCTTTTTCCAAAGGCGTCGTAACTTTTCAACATCAATGGAAAAAGGGCGACAAACTCATTCTCGACATGCCGCTCACTTTACGGGTTGCTGATAACCGCGGCAATGACCTCCTCAAACGCCGAAGCGTTGGACATGATGTTTTTCGCGCCTCTTTTTTCTACGGCCCCCTCCTGCTCGGCGCCGATACCAAACACGGCAGCCTGCCGGATGAGATCTTTTTTGACGCTTCAAAAGATTATCAGATCAAGGGAGAAGAAACATCATTTGCTCTACCCAAAGCGCATTTTATGATTCCGTCGGTCT
>CAYSNA010000833.1:915-1756 GCA_964432185.1 uncultured Cytophagia bacterium | reverse complement strand
AATGCTCGTATAATTGCGCCAGTCCGGCAATTCATCCAGAGTTATGATATCCGCGTCATAGTAGGTTTTTTGCAGTTGCGACAACGGCACGCCGCGAATAAATTGGCCCGTCCACAAAGAAAAATAGGACCACCAGGTGGCATAGGTGCGAACATTGTCCGGGTCCGGCATGGTGCCCGATTCCGAGAGCGCGATCATTTTAACACCGTCCATGTGTTCCAGGGCGTCTTCCCATTCTCCGCTCATGGGCGAGGACTGTTCCGTGTAAATATCGAGTCCCAGGATATCCACCACATCGTCGCCGGGATACCAGTCAAAGCTGTTCGGTGTGCAGACCCAGATCAGGTTGGTCAAACCATGTTCTTTGGTAAAGCGATCAAACATCAGCCGCCACAACTCGATGTAGGGCTCGGCACCTTTGGCGCCCCACCAGAACCAGCCGCCGGCCGCCTCGTGCAATGGGCGCCACAGGACGGGTATATCGGCATTCTGAAACTTTTTCAGCTGAACGGCTATGGCGTCCATATCCCTGATCAGTAGTTGATAGCGTTCCGAGTTTTTATCCGCCAACGCTTTTGCCAGGTCAAAAGTTGTCGCCCGCGTGTAAAAGCCGCTCCACCATTCGTTGCCTGGTTCGTTTTTTAGGTCGGTTGGCGCATTCCAGTGCCAGCAGACGCTGACTATGCCGCCGCCGTCGAGCGATCTTCTGACCCCTTGCCGGAAGCGAAGCCGCCGCAGGTCTGGCCGGCTCCGGCCGGGGCATTTCCGTTCTCATTCGCGCTCTGCTGCTTCGCCCGTCACCGGCGTTCTTCCGGCGCGACGGCGTTCATGGTCACAACTC
>CAYSNA010000833.1:0-905 GCA_964432185.1 uncultured Cytophagia bacterium | reverse complement strand
GTGGGATTGGCGCCAAATTCGATGCGAGACGGCGAATAGTCCATGAAATCAAAACAACCGACAGCCGGCGATTTGCCGGTTTGCGATTCGATGTAGCGGATTTCCCCCAGGTCTTGCTGACCGGACAAGATTTTCTCACCGTACACATCAATCAAATAGGCAAACAGCGCTTTGGTGGATGGATCAGCATTTGGCACCGCCAGTTTATTTTCAGGTTTGAGCGGCAAACGAACCTGTCCGGTGCTCAGCGCGATGTAATCGACTTCATACCATCCCCAGCCTTTGCTGATGATGATGGTGTTTTGGCCGGTGCGCAGTTGAAATTTGCCGGCTTTGTGTTCGGCGAAGGTTTTCTGCGGACCGGAGAGCGTGCCGTTGGACTTTTGACCGTTGACATTCAGATCATAGCCCTTGTCGCCAAATTCCGAAGCATAACCGATGATCAGATCGTATAGGCCCTCCTGTGCCTCGAATGTGAAAACGATTTGATCTCCGTCGTTATCAAAACCGGTGACATAGCCGCTGCCGGAATATCCGGCCCTGCTTTTTGACACCTGGACGCCGTGAAGCGTCGCCTCCTCGGCTTCCAAGTGATAGGAATTGGAGAACAGGGAGGACGCACAAAATAAAAAAACAAAAATCAGTAATTGCACTATAGATCGTATCAACATGATAACTCTCACAAATTTTTCAACATTTCGTGAACTGGACATCTCAAAGTACGCATAAGAAAAAAAAGCCGCAACACGAATGTATGGGGCATGCGGTGCACTTTTGCCAACGCGAAATAATTTGCAGCACACGCCTTATTTCATCATTTCTGCCTATTACCGGGTCGCTTTTTACCTGTCCTACGGCTTCATTCAGGTTTTTGGCGAATTTGGTGAGGGCCGTGAAAACTACGG
>CAYSNA010000832.1:0-1756 GCA_964432185.1 uncultured Cytophagia bacterium | reverse complement strand
CGAGAGAAATCAGCAGTAACAGCAATACTCGAATCAAAACCAGGTTTCGTAAATAGAACATTCTTTCAACACTCAAATTAGACTTTTTCTAAACCAAAAGAGCGGAAACATGTATACGGACACGCTTCCGCTCTTTGATTTTTTTTATTTGAGCAGAATCATTCGGTTTACCGCAACCGCATCACCTGCTTTGAGTTTACAGAGATAAACGCCGCTTGGAACAAGCTGTCCCAATTGATCGCGTCCGTCCCATTGCATTTCATAACGTCCTGCCTGCGTCCATTTGTTGTCAACAAGCACATGCACGGCCTGGCCGATCACATTGTAGATGGTCAAATTGAGCTGCGCTTTTTTCCCGAGTGTATACTCGATTGTCGTTGTCGGATTAAATGGATTCGGATAATTTCGCACGAGAGCGAATAAAGCTGGAGTTTCTTCCGATGGTGCTTCGACGGCCGTAACAAACTCGGTAAATTTTTCCGGGAACCATCTCAAGTCACCGAGTGGCAGACTGTGAGTACTGGCGGTATAGGATGGCAAAGATGCCGCATAGGCAAGATCATACGAATTTTGTCCGGTCGTATCAACAACAAATTCACCATTTAATGCATTAAAATAGGAATCACAGCTTTCTCCGCCGGTTAACCGGCACCACTCAGCCATATTCCAATTTTGACAATAGTCGGTCGGAAGCGCAGGTCCTTTGGTAAATGAGATCGATTCGGACAAATTATCATGGGCGCCGGTTTCTGCCAGAGCATTAAAATCGCGCAAAACCAGTCGTTCGGTGCCGGTGCCAATACTATCGGCATAAATTCCGTTTAAAATGCCATTTATCGTTTCTGTGTCGCACCAGATGTTGTTGTGATGAATATCAATGAGTTGATTTTGCAGGACGTTCTCAATGACCAGGCTATCGATATCGATCAGAGCATCAATCGCCGGGTATCTATCGTTCGGATCTTCATTCTGGGCGCCGACGACTTCTCCCAACCAGCCATTATTTATAAAGAGTGAATTTTTGATTTCGCTATGTTTGCTGCGGCCAAAGTGTAACGTATGACCATTATTCACAAAAGAGCAATGATTATAGTCATATTTTTCCGCGACGCCGCCCGAACCAAAGCCGCTCAACACAATGTGTTTCGAACCATTTAAAAAGGTACAATTTTCGAATATCATTGTTTGACCATCACTGCCGCGGGTATCGATAAACCGCGAGTTGTTCGGATCGGCAATTTGACCGGCATTACGAAAAGTTGTATTTATAAATGTGGAAACAATGTTTTCTTTATCCAGACGAAAAATCGATTGAGCATCTCGTTCGCAAAAGCAATCAATTAATGTCATATGCAAATCCGGTGCGCCGGCGCGCACGATATTTTTTTGCAAACTGGTTTCCTGATCAAATCCAAGCGCTCGGCGTCCCCATAGATGGATGCCTTTTAATGTCAAATTGCCTTGATATTGAAAGATGGTTGACGAATTGCCGGCGGCATCCAATCCAGGCACCAGATGCGCGCGATTGCCCGGTGCGGCCGGATCATAATACTGGGTTGGATCCAGATCTTTAGGCCCGCCCGGAGCAAAATCCTCAGTGACAATCTGCAATGGCGCGACAACCTGAATCGTGCCCACCATCACATACCATCCGCCATTTTGTAAAACGTACCAGGTGTTTTCAGGATCGATGCGTTCTCCTGTGGCTGTTGTGTCGCCTTCAATGGTTAAATTCAGCGTGGCCTCACCCGGTTCA
>CAYSNA010000831.1:0-1758 GCA_964432185.1 uncultured Cytophagia bacterium | reverse complement strand
TACAAGCCATCTCAAAATAAACGAAGTAATATTATCGAACAACCAAGCTGAAGAAAAGCGAGAAAATTTTCAACATGGTATTCATACCTGACAACCAAACGCCTGTAATTCTGAAGCCAGGCAAACAGGCGTTCAACTTTCCATCTGCGACAATAGCGACGAAGTTTCCGCCCGTCCTGACTCTGCACTCGTTTACGGTTCCTTTTGTGCGGCGCTATCATCTCAATATTGCGTTCTTCAAAAAGTTGGTGATCAAGTTTATCGCTGTCATACGCTTTATCACCAATAAGCCTGTCCGGGGCATATCGGGTAAAACCGCTGTCAATTGTCGCCTCGACCAGACTCACTTCATGGGGCGAAGCGCTTTCAACGTGAGCGGCGACAGGAAAACCAGCAGCGTCTGCGATTGCCATGATCTTGGTGCCTTTGCCGCGCTTTGTCTTGCCGACAGCAAGACCCCTTTTTTTGCCGGCACAAACGTCCCGTCGATAAAGGCTTCCCGGATATCAATTCCGCCTCGCTCATACAGGTCTTGTGCAAGCTCCCGGGCAATGAGTTGGAAGGCGCCTTGTCTTACCCATTGCTGGAACCGCCTGTGGCACGTTTGGTATGGCGGATACCTTGGCGGTAAATCTTTCCAGGGTGCGCCGGTTCGTAAAATCCATAATATCCCGTTCATCACCTCGCGAGGATCCCGTTCTTTGCGGCCTCGCGGGTCTTTTACTGGGGTTGTTGATGTAATTATGGGCTCTATCCGATTCCATTGTTCATTTGTTAGTTCCATCCTGATTATATTGCATATTCAGGATGTTATGTCTAGATTTTTTTTGAGATAGCTTGTAGTATATTAGGGGTCAAAATGTTTAAAGAAGACTGATGCGATGTGTATGGCGATTGCCTGGTTGAATGTCGCTGGATCGAAGCGGACAGAAAACAATCTGTTGGCTGGATGCAGGAAATGATTAAGGGAAATGCAACACCTGTTCTGCATCAATGCATTACCCGTTATGCATGCAATGAAATTTGTCCGCAGAAAGCAAACCCTTTTGACCTTATTTCATCTCTTCAGGAAAAATATCGAATGTTCATTACAAAAGAAGATGCTTTAAAAACAGAAGAACGATTTGTCTTTTCAAAAGAGCTGTAATCCTACCCAAAAGCAAAACGAGTCATGACCGCCTTGCGCTAACAGGCGCCGAAGAAGTTATTTGTTTCCATGATGACTGTTATGCCATGCTTGCCAAGCTGGCGCCGGAATATGGCATTTATGTTCCGTTCAGACCGGTTCATCTTGCGGAATACCTTGTTGAATTTCTTAAAAAATAAAAAAAGAATCAAACCGTTAAATATGGGAATTGTCTACCAGCGGTTATGCGCATCCCGGCATACAGCTGAAAAAGAGCATTTTATTGATGAGCTTTTTGAAATTGTCGTGGTAAAAAGAGTTGCGAGAACGAATGACAGAAAAAACGCCATGTGCTGTGCAACTATAAAACGGATGATTGGCAACGGTGATCCACGCCCTGATCAGGAGAAAAAAATCCGCGACGCAAAAGAAAGCGGGGCAAAAGCCATGGTGTGCCTTTGCACTATGTGTATTCACTCCTTGTCTGGCGTCACAGGAGAGAATCGCCCCCGCTCATATTTATTTCCGACATAGTCCGTATGGCCATTGGTGAAATAGAATCCCCATCTTTCTAATCGATTTATAATAGTTGTAAAAATATGTTCAATCATAATATTTATTGCTAGGATTTT
>CAYSNA010000830.1:0-1763 GCA_964432185.1 uncultured Cytophagia bacterium | reverse complement strand
TCGTGTTCAAAATGAACTCAAAATAATTTTAATAAAAATCAAGGTGCAGTTCACTCAATACATACGAAAATTCTTGTGTCGTGTTTTGCGAGCGCTTGATGGTTTATAAAGTAAAGCCTAGAGTTTTATCGTTTTTTTCTCGGATTTGAACGGCAGGCGCAACAATTTCGTGTGAGTCTGCTCAATGGCCGACAGCGGAGGCGTGTTCGGATTATCCTTGTCGTACCAGTAGCCAAGCAGTGGAGCGGCGATGTCGAACTCATAAATGGCCTGAATATCGATTGCGATACGGCCGTGATATTTTATCAAGGAATCAATCTCGTAGGGAAGAGTCATCGGAGGAAGCTTTTTCTTGTGGTGCGGCTTGATTTCGATAACCTCTGTTTCAGCGACATAGCTATCCCCGGGAGAACCATGCGACAGTAATGTGGGAAGTATCTTTTCATTTTCTTTTGTGGTGAGCTGAAGTTCCAGTCCGCCGCCATATTTCCGGCACACCGGCAGCCATATCGATTCGTCATAATTGTTACGACATTCCAACGTGACGACAAACAGGTTGTTGACACGTTTGATCTTGTTAATCCGCACAACGATTAAATCAGGATTTTTCTGCCAGGCGGTTGAAAGCCGGGCGTGATAATCCCGGTGCAGCGGGCTGTTTTCAAAGGAGGGGCCGATCGACAGGAAGATTGTGCGATGGAGCGTGTCGCTCGTCGAGTGAACGCACGTCGTATCCGGCATATACCCCATAAAACTTGTCAGGATTATGGACGAGTCGGGAACATTTCTGAGGAGGTAGCGGCCGTGTTGGTCCGACGCTGTTTCTATGGATCGATTGGCCGTGCGAATCCACGCGCCGGCCAACGGTTCTTCCGTGCGGGAATCGCGAACGAAACCAGTCACATCGATAGCTTGAATATTGGAGATGAAGACAAGACAGAGTAAACATATAACAAATTTCATCTCGCTCTCCGGTTATCAGGTGCCAAAATAGCGGTCGCCAAAATCGCCCAATCCGGGCACGATATATTTCATCTCGTTCAAATGACTGTCCACCGCGGCGGCTAAAATGAGCATCTCGGGGAAGCGTTTGTTCACTGCCTCAATGCCTTCGGGCGCGGCGACAACGCAGACGGCGCGCACATCATTGGCGCCTTTTTGCTCCAGCGCCGACATGGTATCGATGAGCGAGCCGCCGGTAGCCAGCATGGGATCGAGAATGAGCACGCGGCGATTCTCCAGATTGGACGGGAATTTCTTGTAATATTCGCGGGCAATGGCCGTTTTTTCATCGCGTTCCAGGCCGATGAAACCGACCGAAGCCCACGGCAAAAACTCGCGCGCGGAAAACAGCATGGACAAACCGGCGCGCAACACCGGGACAAAAACGAGTGAGTTATCAACCTTTTTGCCCGACATCTTGGCCAGCGGCGTTTCAATGTTTTTCACCGCAACGGGTAAATCCATGGTCGCTTCCATAATCAGGATTTCGGAGACGATGGCGGCGTGGCGTTTAAAAGTTTCGGTGTCCGTGTTTTTATCGCGCAAAATGGTCAGCGAATGATCGATGAGCGGGTGTTCGACGATGTGGGTGTTTTGCATTTTTACTCCGACGAATGTTCGAGCGAATTATTCATGATGCATTCGTAAAAAGTCCGAAAAGTCATTGCGAGCGAAGCGAAGCAATCTCATGCCTCGGCTAACATCATGTTTTTTTGAGATCGCTTCGTCGCTCCGCTCCTCGCGATGACTTGTAGTCTAAC
>CAYSNA010000829.1:0-1772 GCA_964432185.1 uncultured Cytophagia bacterium | reverse complement strand
GGCCGGAAATTGAGCCTGCTTCAACTGCCGCTTCAGCCGGTGTTGATCCCGACCGTCAGAAATCGCATGACGCGCCACCTCCTGGCCGCTGTCCGGGTCACGAAGAATCAACGTCCCGCCCGATGATTCAATGACCACGTCTTGGCGTTGATAGACAAACGGCGCTGAATATTTGCTGCCTTCAAAGCTGAGCAAGCCGGTTTTGTCCACCTGCCGCCGCGACCGATCGATCACCGCATAGCGCTGGCTTAACAACGGGCGCTCGTCGGCAAACATATCCACTGGACGCTGCTTCGTCACTTCGTGAATCCGAACATTGGCCACCTCGTTCAGCCAATCCAGCGAACATGCTTGAACGTCCTTGATGTCCGAAAAATACTCGCCGTATAAAAAACTGTCCTTCACATAGCCGACACTCCGCTCTACCTTGCCCTTGCTCTGCGGATCGTAACCCTCGCACACCCGAATCCCACAATCATGACCGGTCGCAAACTGATGAAACCGTTCGTTGAGAAACACTTCCCGATAGCGCTCGTTGATCACGACCAGCTTGGTCTGATCGTAAACGTATTCCCGGGCCACTCCGCCAAAGTAGACAAACGCCGCTCGATGCGCCGCGATAAACGTCTCCGTGTCATAGGGACGACCCTGAAAATGAACATATAAATGACGCGAATAGGAAAACACAAATACCCAAAAATAAACTTTGAACTCGCTGCCGTCCGACCGCTGAACCCCCATCTCGCCGCCGTCTACCTGAACTTGATGACCCGGTTCCATGTCCAAAACCGGTTCAAAATGTCGCACCCGATCCGGCAAAATCGATGATCGCAACGGCTTCAGATAATTACGAAACGCCCGTACCTTACCCCTAATCTCCGGATGAAGCGCTTTCACCTGACGCAAAAGCTTCACCGAACTGATCCGGGGAAAATGCGCTAACTGATCCTCTATAAATGGACGAGCAACCGCAAATTGGCTCGATCGTTGACTCGACTCAAAATTGTCCGTTGCCCCGGATAAATCCATCGCTTCATACTTGCGCACTGTGTTGACCGATAGCCGAAGTGTCCGCGCCGTCGCACGAAGTGAATGGGTGTGGCGTAATGTCTTAATTTGATGATACACGATGACTCCGATCATTGGCGATCTCTCCTTCTCGATTATGAAGAGATCAAGATAATTCATTTGCCAAAGTGTATCAATTTATAATGCCGCTTTTGTGTCAATTCTCTCTGCCGGTTACAACATCATTCATCAACTAAGACTTAAACTGTTACATCGATTGCCGCCTAAAACAACTTTGAAAGAAGTGATGACTAAAATTATCGACTACCTCAACGAAGAACAAGTGCAAACTAAAGAACAAATCAACAACATTCTAAACCGTGTCCTGCATATAGGTGACCCAAATTTATGCGGGATTTGATTCTTGGATCGGAGTAAAAAAATGTAATTATGGGATTGCACCCTTTTAATTGGCACGTAACTTTATATTTATCAATAAGATAGTTAATTTATCATAAAATCTATAGTTTTTGACGACCCGCATGGCTGCTGGATTTGCGCCGGGCAGGGTCGTTTGTAGTGCCTTAATCGTATGTTTGCTGTTATTTTTATCTTGACAAACAAATATAGCGCGTGTATCATTCCATATCGAAACTGCCGGTTCTTTTTTTACCCTGGAGGAATGATGTTTTTTCGCGATAAACGTTCGGCCAAAACCCAAACACCTGTTCTTCAACTGGTTGAAAATAAACGAGTTGGGGCTA
>CAYSNA010000828.1:0-1779 GCA_964432185.1 uncultured Cytophagia bacterium | reverse complement strand
TTTTGGGAACGGCAAGGGAACAATAAGGGAACGACAATAATATTAGCGATTTGCAAAGCCGCAAAGAATGGATGAATTTTCCATCTTTTAATTGCGGCTTTTTTTGTGTTCGATTGTGAAATACATACCTTAAAATATAAAGATTTAGAAGAAAATCAATGTATTTCGATCAGAGCCGGATCGCGCAATACCAGAACCGGTGCGGCGCCGAATCGACTCCGATCAGAATTGGAATGCAGCGGATTGGAACTGAATTGGAAGCGGATCGAAGACGTGTAGATTTGGATCGGATGCCGATTGAACGCTTTCACCGCTTTTTCAGATGTGGATCGGAGCCGACCAGAGTTGGAACGAGGTCGATTCAAGCCGATTTACAATTGGTTAGCGCACGCGTGAAATTGCATTAGCCCTGCACACCGGGATCTGTGCGGGGAATGCTCAGCAATGGGCGTCCCTATTGCGACCTTCTCTACCGCACCAGCAGCATCTTGCGCGTTTGAGAAAAATCACCCATGGTTAATCGGCAGAAATAGACGCCTGTGGGTGCGTTCCGAGAATCCCATATTTCGGTATAGCTGCCGGGAAATAGGTTATTGTTAATCAAAGTAGAGATACGCTGACCATGGGTATTCAAGATATCGAGCCTCACGTGCGTCTCCTTTGGAATAACAAACTTTATGTGCGTCTCGGGATTAAAGGGATTGGGATAATTTTGTTCAAGTTTATAATCCGAAACGAGACTACGATCCCTTTCATCAATCGCCGCCTCATCCTCATTCACGTCGCCGAGATTTTTTACTTCCTCATCACTTAACGGGTAATCCCATATGGCAACTTCTGCGATATCTATTTCCCCATCTTCTTCGTTCTCATCGGCAAACAGCAGGAGAATCGATTCAAGAGCAAATCGATCGTCAACGTCTTGCGGCGTACCTTCGTGCAGCAGAGCACCGTCCAGATAATAATTATAGCTCCAATCCATCTCCACAGAGATGACCAGCCGATACCATTGATCTACTTGAATAGAATCGGCAGAATATCCCGTCACCCACACGCCGATATGTCCTGATGGATTTTTAAAACAATCTCCGTCAGTACTATTTGTCGGATCCGTTTGAAAGAACGTGTGCCAAATATCGAGTTGCGAAATACGAAAATCGATGAGCAGCGACCATTCATTCACTTTTTCATCTACGCCACTCGGTTCAATGCCATGGGTCATGATAAAATGGCTGCCGATGCCGATCCGCACCGCTCCATTGTTGCTGTTCGGACCCGGAATAGCAAGAGCTGCGCCCACCTGCTCCAAATCTGTTCCGATTTCAGCTTTGAGCACATTATCAGCGGCGTCAAAATTCCATTTTCCCACCGGAGTCTGTGATACTGCTTCAATCGTAAAACCGAGCATAAAAAAACAAAGCCCTAAAAAAAGATGTAATTTAAGCATCATAAAAACCTCCTTTTTGCACGAGCCGGAAAACTCCTTGTCTGCCTTGGTTTTGTACAGTACCTAATAAAGATAATTTTGTCAATAGGATATGTGCAGTATCTTACATTTTAAATTGCGAACTGTCGTTTAAACTAAATTTTCTTTAACACTTTTGAAAAGTTGCCTTCCAAGGAAAAAACAAGTCAGCCTATCTCAATCGGGATCACGATTCGCATAACGCTTTGTTCACGCGCGGTGGCGCGGTACTAATTAGCTTGAGCAATGAAATCCGCCAATAAATTTGACAGCGAAGCTGTCAAAAGCGACGGCGCCAGCCGTCCAGACTGTGT
>CAYSNA010000827.1:0-1781 GCA_964432185.1 uncultured Cytophagia bacterium | reverse complement strand
TTGATCCCACCAAACGCCGCCCGTCATCCGAAGCGCTGTTGAATCGCGCCATCAAAAAGAAAGAACTCTACACCATCAACACCCTGGTGGATGTGGGCAACTGGTGCTCGCTGGATTTTTTGCTGCCGACGTGTATTTACGATGCGGATAAAATTATTGGCGAGGTGTTTATCCGGCTCGGGCGGGCAGGGGAGAGCTATCTGGCGTTGAACGATCGGGATATCGATTTTGAACATCGTTTTGTGCTGGTCGATGACACCGGACCGTTCGGCTCGCCCATGACCGATTCGTTGCGCACGGCGGTGACGCTTGAGACGAAAAATGCCGTTCTCGGCATCTGGGCGCCGGAATCCTTTGATCCGCAAAAATTAAAAGAGCATGCCGACGTATTTGCAGAACGCGCACAGCACTTGTGCGGCGGCGACGTTCAATTTATAAAAATAGTGTAGACAGGATGAACATCAGGTTTTATCCAGCGCATCCTGTTGTCCTGTCTACGGATTTCATGTTTAGCTGTCTGATCATTGTATGACAAATTGGATAAAAAGGATTTCTCTGCTCATTTTATCAGGCGTTCTGTTCTTGGAATGCCGGCACACGGATGTCAATGCGCCACATTATGATGGCATCGATTTCAGGCAGGAAATGCGCTCTTTTGTCATCGAGTTGTCACGTAGCGCCAAAAACCGGAATAGCAATTTTTTGATCATTCCGCAAAACGGCCAGGAACTCATCACCACCAATGGCGAGACCGATGGTAAAGTGGAAACGGCCTATCTCGATGCCATTGACGCCACCGGACGCGAGGATTTGTTTTACGGTTATGACGATGATGATAAAGAGACGCCGACGCAGGATAAACAATACATGCTCGATTTGTGTCGCTTGTTCGAGCAGCAGGGTCTTGAGGTATTGGTCACCGATTATTGTTGGACGACAAGCAAAGTGGACAAGTCGTATCAAGAAAATGAAAAAAATGGTTTTCTGTCGTTTGCCGCGCCCGAACGCGATTTGAACGTGATTCCCAAGTATCCGGCCGCTCCGTTTCATGAAAACGATAATGACGTATCACATATCGCCAAAGCCAAAAATTTCCTTTACCTCATCAACAGTGAAAAATATGCGACAAAGAAAGATTTTATCAGCGCCGTTCAAGCCACCAATTACGATGTGGTGATTATGGATTTATACCATAACGAAACGGCCTACAGTCAATCCGAGGTTGAGCAATTAAAGATAAAGAAAAACGGCGGCCGGCGATTGGTGATCTGTTATTTAAGTATTGGCGAAGCGGAAGATTATCGTTATTATTGGCAAAAGAACTGGAAAACCAACCGGCCGGACTGGCTCCTGCCGGAAAATCCGCAGTGGGCCGGAAATTTCAAAGTGGCCTATTGGGAGTCCGAGTGGCAAGATATTATTTTTAAAGCTGAAAATTCCTATCTCGATAAAATTCTTGACGCCGGTTTCGACGGCGCCTATTTGGATTTGATTGATGCGTTTGAATATTTTGAAGAGTAAGAATCGATCTACGAAAGTTAAAAACCGATATGAAATTTTTTAAATTTATTTTGATATATATATCAGTTGCGGTGTTGCTCTCCTGTAGTCGCCCGGCAAAAGTTCTTGAACAGTGGGAAAATATGTCCGAGCTGCCCGGGCAGCTCAATATTCAATTCCCCATCCATAATTCTGTCTTCCCGCCGGATATCGCGCCGACGGTTGTTCGCTGGACCGAATCCGGCGACGCGCAGAAATGGCTGGTTGTGATATCGACCTCA
>CAYSNA010000826.1:0-1790 GCA_964432185.1 uncultured Cytophagia bacterium | reverse complement strand
CAATAACTTTACAATAACATGTAAAAAATGATTTACTAAAACAAAAATTTTAACGGCAAAGCCATCCCCGTCGCCGGACTTTTTATCCGGGCCGGCGACACGACGCATATCGGCAGCACGGGCATCGACGGCAGCCGACCGAGCGATCCGGACAAAGGTTCGGTGGTCAGTTTTACGTCCGGCGAGGACACGACTTCGTTGATTTGCGGCTTCACCATCAGCGGCGGGACCGGGACGTTGTACGACAGCGAAACCAAAGTCGGCGGCGGCGTTTACTGCGAAAATTCCGGCGCGAGAATTTCACACAACAGAATTGTAGGCAACAAAGTCGCCCATCATAAAAGTTGTAATGGTGGAGGAATTGGCTGTTGGCCGCATATAAACTCAAACGCGCGTTATGTTATTATCGAAAACAACGTCATCGAGTCAAATTCTTTAACATCATCCAGTAATATAGATACTTATTTGAATGGCGGCGGAATTTGTATCGTCAAGGGACGAATCACATGCAACACAGTCAGAGGCGATTCGGTGTTTGGGAAATCTCGGTTTTCAGGAGGTGGTGGAATTTCTGCTTTTTGTGAAGACAAAGTCAATCGAACATTGGTCGTCATTAGCGGAAATAAGATTACGCACAATCTTGTCTATGCACCCGGTTTTGGTGATTATGGCGGCGGTTGGGGAGGAGGCATTGATGTTGTTTTCTGCAATGTCCAAATCATCGACAATATTATCAGTCACAATAGAGCAGGAGGAAACAGCGCCGTTGGCGCCGGTATCAGATTATGGAAATCCAAGTCTATCAGTTTGATAAAAGATAACACTATTTCGTTTAATTCGTTGACGACTGCCCCAGGATGGGCCGGAGGAATCGAGTTATGGCAAACAGAAGGTGTTCAGGTTATTGACAATATCATTGAAGGCAACAACGGCTCATTAGCGGGAGGCGGCATAGATGAATCCGCTTGTTCGGGAAACGTGATAAATGGTAATTTAATTAAAAGTAACATTGGCGAAGGACAGGGCGGCGGCATCTGGGCTATGAATGCCAAAATCATCAATAACATCATTGTTGAAAATGAGGCGCGTCGTGGTGGTGGAATTTTTTACTTTTATAATCCATCCATAACCTCAAATTTGACGCAAATTATAAACAATACCATAACTAAAAATGTAGCTGATACTGCCGGCGGGATTGCGATTCATAAAGTAAACACAGTTTTGATGAACACCATCTGCTGGGGCAACAGCGCGCCGCACGGTCCGGAAATCGCGCTGTGGGGCGGAACGTTAAACGCTGCCCATTCGGATATTAAATTCGGAGCGAGCGGCATTGTGATCGATTCCACCGCGACCGTAAACTGGCTGGCTGGTAATATCGATGAGAATCCGCTGTTTGCAGACGATTCCTATCATCTGGCGAGCAGCAGCCCATGCATCGGCGCCGGCACACATTCTTACGACTTTAGCGGAGGTATGATTTGCACATGTCCTTCTATTGACTGCAATGGCAATACTCGACCGAATCCGGTGGATGCCTATGTGGATATGGGAGCAATTGAATCAGAATATCAAAAGACAGGAGATGATGTTGCCGCGAAATCCGAACAAATACCTACGCACTTTGCCCTGGCGCAAAACTACCCCAATCCCTTCAATCCCAGCACAACCATTGAATTCGCGCTCCCCAAATCATCTTTTGTCACCCTGAAGGTTTTTAACCTGCGGGGTGAACAAGTCGCTACGCTGATTTCGGAACAGTACGAGATTGGCATTCACAAATACATCTG
>CAYSNA010000825.1:0-1794 GCA_964432185.1 uncultured Cytophagia bacterium | reverse complement strand
GATATCTCACTTCTAGATGTAAAAAAAATTCGAGTGAGTTTAAAAATTGAAAATGCTTACAATATTCACAATCCAAATGATTTTCCCAATTATCTCTACCTGCAGCCCATGTCGGACATGCGGCTGCACAAACTCGGTGGCGACGGCGGGCGCATCACCTTTGTTTATATTTTCTCTGTTATGGGGATTTTTGTCCTGCTCATTGCGTGCATAAATTTCATCAATTTGGCGACCGCGCGGTCCAGCGTGCGGGCGCGGGAAATAGGCATCAAAAAAGTCATGGGCTCAAGACGGTCGCAACTGGTCTGGCAGTTTATGGCCGAATCTTTTTTGTCGAGTTTTATCGCCTTACTTTTTGCACTGCTGTTGACGGAAGCGTGGCTGCCATTAATCAATCGAATAGTGAACGAAAACCTGCAACTCGATTTATCCTGGATGACGCTGTTGGTTTTGTTCGGTTTTGTCGTTTTCACCGGTCTTTTAGGTGGACTTTATCCGTCATTCTATCTGTCATCAATCCGTCCTATTTTCACGCTAAAAGGAAATTCGCTTGGAAATAAGCGCGGCCCCTCCTGGTCACGGCGGAGTTTGGTGGTTTTGCAATTTTCGCTGTCGGTGATTTTTATCATTGGCATCACCGTCATCTTTAGCCAGCTCCACTATTGCCGGACCAGCGATTTGGGCTATAATAAAGATCGAATTATGGTCTTGTGGTTAAATGGTGAAGGCTCGGAAAAACAAATTCAAATAAAAAATGAATTATTAAAAAGTTCCAATATCGCGTCCGTATCGGCGTCATCAAACGGTTTGGCTCGATGGAACAGCTCCGCCGGCATTGACTGGCAGGGCAAACAGCCGGACCAGAATTTTGATGTCGGCGTCAATTATGTCGATTATGATTTCCAAAAAACATTTCAGCTTGAACTGGCGGAGGGTCGATTCTTCTCGCCGGATTTTCCATCGGATTTGTCTGACGCCTGTGTCCTGAATCAAGTCGCTATCCAAACGATGGACATGCAGAATCCCATCGGCAAACAGGTTGTGTGGTGCAAGGGCACGGATTTCGAACGGCGGGCCACAATCGTCGGTGTGCTGAAGGATTTTCATACCGAGTCGTTTCATTCACAAATCCGGCCGTTCATTTTCTTCCCGGCGGAGCGAGGCGCTCGGCTCAATATTAAAATAGCCTCTACAGATATTGGACCGACCATCAATGAGATTCGTCAGATCGCAAAAAACATTGCGCCCAACTATACATTTTCTTACAGCTTTGTTGATCATGAGCTCGGCCAGGAATATCAGACCGAACTCTTTACCGGCATTCTCGTGCTGTATGTCGCCGGAATTGCCATTTTTATAACAGTGCTCGGCCTTGTTGGCCTCGCCTCTTTTTCGGCTGAGCGACGCACCAAAGAGATCGGCATCCGCAAAGCGCTTGGCGCCACCCAAAAACATATTTTGGCGCTGTTGACGAAAGAATTTACCGGGCTGGTCATTGTTGCCAATATCATTGGCTGGCCGATTGCCTGGTATATCGCCAATCAATGGCTGCAACACTTTGCCTTTCACATAAACGTGGGATGGTGGATATTTGTCCTGGCGGCGCTCATCACATTAGGGCTTACACTGATGACCGTGAGCTCGCACGCGTTAAAAGCCGCGGCAGCGAATCCGGTGGAGACGCTGCGGTATGAATAGAAATGCAAGGTATGTCTACCTCAACAAAATCTGAGATCTGAATTCTCCAATCTGCAATCGTAGATCAATTGATTTCAGATTGGAGATTGGAGATCA
>CAYSNA010000824.1:0-1800 GCA_964432185.1 uncultured Cytophagia bacterium | reverse complement strand
TGACGGCTGCGGCCCCATCCACACGATATCATCGACTGTAAAATCATAACCAAAAATAATGTCATCGTCATTATCCAAATCGATGGTCGCTGCCAGGCCCGGCTGATCCAGGCCAAAATAGTAGAGAAAGGTACTATCCTGTCGGAAATGATAGGCGTTATCCGCATAATTCATCGGACTTTCATCATTACCCAGAAACAGCAAAATGCCGTTTTGAATCGCTGATTTTAATTTCGCACGACGCTGGACATAAACATTGGTTTCAAACATGACACGTCCTCAATTTATAGTAAACGGGCTATTTTGATCGGATGAGCAATATAGGAGATAATACGTTTTCATTCAATTAGTAATTTGGAAAGAAAAATTGCAATTACGCCGCAAGAATGTTATTTTGGGCAAATATCGATTTCACTTTAAACAAGCTCATTATGAACGATTCCATTTCACTTCAAACGGCACGGCAGATCATTTTAAAACATCATCTGTTAGACTCGTCGTCCACATTTTCCGGCAAGGACGGTGTTTTGACCTGCCTGCAGCATCTTGGCTACATTCAAATTGATACGATCAGCGTGATTGAACGCGCGCATCATCACACGTTCTGGACGCGAGTGCCGGATTACACACCCGACATGTTGCATGAGCTGCAAGCGCGCGATCGGGCCATTTTTGAATACTGGGGCCACGCCATGTCCTGTTTGCCGATGACGGATTACCGTTTTTATTTGCCGTTGATGAAATCGTTTGAAAATCCCACGCATCCCTGGTTCAAGCAGCGCCAGAAGGATTACGGCGAGTATACATCCTTTGTGTTGGATCGAATTAGAAAAGAAGGACCGTTAAAGTCCGCTGATTTTGATCGGCATCCGGACGATAAGCGCGGGCCATGGTTTGAGCACAAAGTCGCCAAAGGCGCGCTGGAGTTGTTGTTTTGGCGAGGTGACGTGATGGTGAAAGAACGACAAAATTTTAATAAAGTTTATGACCGAGCGAGTTCTGCCGGAAAACCTGGATTTAACCTATCCATCAAAAGATGAGTGGGGCCAATTTTTTGTCATACGTGCCTTGCAGGCCCAAGGCGTGGCGCGATTAAAAGATATTGTTGATTTTATGGAGACGGTTGACAAAAAATTTCTACAACAGTGTACAAAGAATCTGGCGCACGATGGAAAAATTGCGACGATTAAAATCAAAGGTCTACAGGAAGATTATTACGCCCTGCCGGAATCGCTGAACAGGCCGGACACAATCGAATCGAATGTTCACATCCTCTCCCCTTTTGATAATAGTGCCATTTCGCGAGATCGTTTAAAACGGCTGTTCAATTTTGAATATACCCTGGAATGTTATGTCCCCCCGGCAAAACGCACTTTTGGCTACTTTGCGCTGCCTGTTTTATACGGCGATGAATTTGTCGGCAAAATCGATGCGAAAGCGAACAGACCGCAGCGAGAATTGCTCATCAAAAATTTTGTGCTCGATAAAAATATCGCACAACCTGATAAATTCTTTGAGAATCTGGCGCGCAAGCTGCTTGACTTTTCGCTGTTTAATCAATGCGATCAGATTCGTCTGTTAAAAACAGACGAGCCGAGTAAAACGCTTGCCCAGGCTATAGAGCGCGAATCGTACCGGTTTCCTGAACGACAACTGGAAAACCCTTGAGCTGCCGCGGCACTTTTTTCTCAATGACCGACGTTTTTTCCACGACCAGCACGGTGATCGCATCGAGCTCATCCTGCTTGCCAACGCCGATACCGACAACACCGGGGATATTCATAATTTTTGCTTCGTATT
>CAYSNA010000823.1:0-1801 GCA_964432185.1 uncultured Cytophagia bacterium | reverse complement strand
GTGTTTTAGCAACCGAAAAGATGTTTTTATCAACGACTATAGCCAGGATTTTAATAACTATATAAAGCAGATCCAGCCGGCGATGGAAGGCGAAAATCCGGAGTCTATCCTTTATGTGCCGTTACAGCACAAGGAGAAAACGATCGGCGTCATCACCGCGCAGAGTTTTCAGAAAAATGCCTATAGCGACTATCATCTCAATATTTTGCGCAACCTGGCAACGTACACGGCTATTGCGCTGGAAAATGCGGATGCCTATCATCAGGTGCATCAACTATTAAATGATTTGAAAAACACCCAGGATAAACTGGTGACGCAATCCAAGTTGGCGGCACTCGGCGCTTTGACCGCCGGCATTGCGCATGAAATCAAAAATCCGCTGAATTTTGTCAATAATTTTGCCGAACTCACATCGGAGCTGGTCAACGACTTGCGTGAAGAAATCGATAAAAATCGCGACAAATTGGAGCCGACGGAACTAGAGATCATTGAAGAACTGCTCGACACCATGCAGCAAAATACTCACAAAATCAACGAACACGGCAAGCGCGCCGACAGCATTGTCAAGAGTATGTTGCAGCATTCCCGCGGCAAAACGGGCGAGCACCAGCTCACGGACATCAACGCCATGCTGGAGGAGGATATCAATCTCGCCTACCACGGCATGCGCGCTCAGGACAGCAGTTTTAATATTAAAATCGAAACTCATTTGGATTCCTCTATCGAAAAATTAAATGTCGTGCCACAGGATATCAGTCGGGTTTTTCTCAACATTATTTCCAATGCCTGTTATGAAGCGTTTCAGAAAAAATTGAGCAGCGACGATAGTTTTATTCCAACGCTTCTGGTTCGCACAAAGAATCTCAACGACTATATTGAGATCCGCATCCGTGATAATGGAAACGGAATTCCCGAGACCATCAGAGATAAACTGTTTACACCGTTTTTTACGACGAAACCGACCGGCCAGGGAACCGGATTGGGCTTGTCTATCAGTTACGATATTATTGTTCACGAGCATCATGGCCAGATCTACTTTGAAACCGAACAAGGCCGTTTTACAGAATTTATTACCAGATTGCCGCGACAATAAAAAATTGGATGTCAAGCTGTCCGAAAAAATTTCCATGCGCGATGCACCTTGAGAGGCTGTCGAAAAGGCCCAAAAAGAGGAAATTGGTCACTCCCGCGAAAACGGGAGTCCATTCCAACTTGTTGATTTTACCGACTCGATAGATTTCCGCGTGCGCTGGAATGACGAGTCTCGGAAGGTGCGTCGCGCGTCGACCATGCCGTTGAACGAGTTTCGCGGACATCCGGCGACATCAAACAATTATTGCCGCATAACAGCAAGCCGCTTGAAGTAAAACCGCGAAAATCAAACTGGGCTTTACCGGCCAGCACCATTTTATGGTGTCGATGTTCTTTTTGCCCAATGTTCACCGCCTTTTTTATTACACAACTATTACAATTTTTTAATGGTAAATGTCTTATATTGCCGGGGAGAGTATAAAATTAATTCGCATTTTGATAATTTAGCAAGTTTTGGAGTATAGAGTGCAAGCAACACCTTTGAATGAAAAGACCAATTCAGAAAAAATGCAGTGGATGAAATCCATTGCGGTTTATAATCATCCGAGTCTCAGAAAAAGCATCTGGCAGATTCTAAATACGTTTATTCCATATGTTGCTTTATGGGTGTTGATGGTCCTGAGTTTTGATATTTCCTATTGGTTGACGCTGGCCCTGGCCGTGCCGGCCGCCGGATTACTCGTGCGTATCTTCATCATATTTCACGATT
>CAYSNA010000822.1:0-1803 GCA_964432185.1 uncultured Cytophagia bacterium | reverse complement strand
AGTGGCTGACCTGGCGTCGCGCTTTGAATGAATTTGCGCCGCTGTTGTTCAAATAGCAAAGCTTTTTCACGCTCGCTGCAATCTCGTTCCGCCGCTCTGCGGCGGAATGCCTAAAGAACGCTCTGCGTCCAGGTGATTGGCAAATGCAGGACGCAGAGCGTCTGTGCTGCATTCCCCCGCGGGAGCGGGGGAACGAGGATGGTGTGTTGGAAATAAATATTTACAAAAAAAGTCCGGTTATAAAAAGGATTAAAAATAATGAAAAGTATCCGAATTTTAATGGTGCTGTTGTGCGGCTTGGCTCTTTTGGCTTTTTCACCACAACGCGAAAAAGCCCAAAAGCCGATCTATCTAAACACGGCGTATTCTTTTGAAGAACGAGCCGCCGATCTGGTGTCGCGATTTACGCTTGAGGAAAAGCAGAGTTTGCTCGGCAATAATATGGCCGCGGTTCCACGGCTCGGCATCAATGCGTTTAATGTGTGGAGCGAAGCCCTGCATGGCGTGATGGGCGGTTTTAGAAGAGATCCCAATGCCGGTTCTCCCACGTCGTTTCCCAATAGCGTCGCGATTGGCGCAACATGGGATCCGGACTTGATGCAGCGAGAAACCACGGCGATTTCGGATGAAGCCAGAGCGTTGAATTCTCCCGTCATTGTTGGTCTGACGTACTGGTCGCCGGTGGTTGAGCCGGTTCGTGATCCGAGATGGGGACGAACCGGCGAGACGTTTGGCGAGGATCCGTTTCTGGTCTCGCAAATGGCCGGAGGATTCGTTCGCGGCATGATGGGCAATGACGCCATTTATCTCAAAACAGTTCCCTGCGGCAAACATTATTTCGCCAACAACAGCGAGTTCGACCGCCATGTCAGCAGCTCGAATATGGATAGCCGCGATATGCGCGAGTTTTATCTTGTTCCCTATAAAGAGCTTATCGAAAAAGATAATCTGCCCTCCATCATGTCGTCATACAATGCTGTCAATGGCGTGCCCACCTCTGCCAGTAAATTTTATCTCGATACCATTGCGCGGCGAACCTACGGCCTGGACGGCTACATCACCGGCGACTGTGCCTCCATTGAGGATATTTATACCGGCCACTATTATGTAAAGACTGCCGAAGAAGCCACCGCTGCGGGATTGAAGGCCGGTGTTGACATTGACTGCGGCAGCGTTTATCAAAGAAGCACAATTGACGCGCTCAATAAAGGACTGATAACGATGGCGGATATCGACAGAGCGCTGGTCAATATTTTCACCATACGCATGAGACTGGGTGAATTTGATCCTGCGGCAAAAGTCCCGTATGCTCTGACGGAATCCAACGTCGTTGGCTCGCCGGCGAACAAAGCCCTTGCCAAAGAAGTGGCTACGAAAACGCCCGTTCTTTTGAAAAATGAAGTCAGTAAAAAAACAAATAAAAAGGTGTTACCGTTAAATCCGTCTGAATTAAAAACAATTGCCCTCATCGGCCCGCAAGCGGATAAAGTGGAACTGGGTCCCTACTCCGGACGACCATCTCAGGACAATTTGATTTCTCCTGTTAACGGAATTAAAAACTATATTTCCGAAAAAGGTCTGTCGACAAAAGTAATGTTGGCGACGGGTGGCAATACGGTCAGTAAAAGTAATCTCCTGTATGTTGTCGGCTTTGAATTGAAAAAAACGAACGGTACGGTTTCCAAACACGACGCCACCAAATTCAGTTTGTCATCAAGGGGAATTACCGTCGGTTCCGGCATGGGATCGGTGGAGCAGGTCCGAACGATTGATGACGGTTCGTGGACGGCCTACGAGAATATT
>CAYSNA010000821.1:0-1803 GCA_964432185.1 uncultured Cytophagia bacterium | reverse complement strand
CTGTCGGCCATCAGCCAAAACAATTAAGAAATAAAGAGGACGTATTATGTCCGAAGAATTTACACTCGAAGACATCCAGGAAGAAGTGATCGAGACCGTTCGGATGGTTTACGATCCGGAAATTCCGGTGAATATATATGACCTTGGTCTCGTTTATGAAATTGAAGTGAACGAGCTCGGTGAGGTCAAAATTGTTATGACCCTCACATCTCCCATGTGCCCGGTTGCCGAGTCGTTGCCGCGCGAAGTGCAGTACCGCGTGGAGGAAATTGAGCAGGTGAAAAAGTGTGAGGTGGAAGTGGTTTGGGATCCGCCGTGGAATCCGGGCATGATGTCCGAAGATGCGCGACTGGAATTGAATATGATGTAGGAGAGTATTTGTAGCACACCTTTCAGGTGCCCTGCAAGTTGAGAATAACTGGAGAGGAACGAGTGAAACTTTATGATGTCTGCGAGGTCAATAAACTCGCGAATGGAGGCATGCGCACCGTGGATGCGAACGGCGTAAAAATTGTCGTGGTACGCGATGCTGATAATTTTTACGCGCTCAAGGACGAATGTTCGCACGAAGATTTTCCCCTGTCCGAAGGCTGGGTGGAAGACGGCTGCATGTTCTGTGCGTTTCATGGCGCCAAGTTTGATTTAAAAAGCGGCGATGCTCTGTCGCTGCCGGCCTACGAAGGCGTGCAAACATTTCCGGTGCACGTACAGGACGGCATGATAAAAGTTGAGGTAAACTGAAAAATGGCCGCGGTAGAACCTTTGCCACATCCTTTGGACATAAACCAAGTCCGCCGTCATTTTCCGATTTTTTCCTATCCGGAAAATGAGGGACTGGTCTACCTTGATAGCGCGGCGACCACCCAACGCCCGAAAAAAGTGCTCGATGCCATTCGCCATTTTAATGAAGAGTACAATTCCAATATTCACCGCAGCGCTTACAAGCTCGCCGAAAAAGCCACGGCCGGCTACGAGTGCGCTCGTCTCGCCATTGCCCAGTTTATCGGCGCGCAACACAGTCACGAAATCATTTTTACACGCGGCGCGACCGAGGCTGTGAACTTTTGCGCTTACGGCTGGGCGTATAAATTTCTCCAACCGGGCGATGAGATTCTCGTTTCCGAAATGGAGCACCACAGTAATCTTATCCCGTGGCAAGTAGCGGCGCAGCGAACCGGCGCAAAACTCAAGTTTATCCCATTTGATGACCATGGCGAACTTGAGCTGGATAAGCTGGACGGTCTGCTTTCCCGCCAGACAAAACTGGTGGCTATTACGCAGGCATCAAACGTGCTCGGCACAAAAGTGGATGTGAAACGAATCATCTCCGCCGCCCATGATGTTGGCGCTGTCGTGATTGTTGACGGCGCGCAGCACGTGCCGCATTCGACTGTGGATGTTCGGTCACTTGACGCTGACTTTTACGTTTTCTCCGGCCACAAAATGCTCGGTCCAATGGGCATCGGCATTTTGTACGGCAAGGAAGCGCTGCTTAATCAAATGGATCCGATTCTTTACGGTGGATCGATGATTGATGACGTCAACTATTACGAATCCACTTGGGCGGATTTGCCGTGGAAGTTTGAAGCGGGCACGCAAAATATTCCGGCGGTCATCGGACTCGGCGCCGCAATCGAACTGCTTGAAGAATGGGGTCTCGATAATATCGAGGCGCATGACAAGATGCTGACGCAATACGCGCTGAGCCAGCTTGAGCAAATTGATTTTGTCACCGTTTACGGCCCAACTGAGCATCGCAATCCGGTTATTTCATTCGGCATCGATGGCATTCATTCGCATGAC
>CAYSNA010000820.1:397-1809 GCA_964432185.1 uncultured Cytophagia bacterium | reverse complement strand
CTCCGAAAAATTGAGCTGCAACCGCCCGACCTGGACGTGACTGGAAATCGACCATTTCACCGGCGCGATGTTGCTGTACCACGGCCAGACGGTTTCATTCGAATGGCAATCGTAGCAGGCGCGTGCGAAAATGGCCAACACCTCGGGACTCGCCTCCAGCCCGGCCGTAACCGGTGGATTGCTTTTGTCAACGGGAATGAATTGAATGGCGACAATGATTAAAATCACAATCAAGGCAACTTTTTTCATGACACACCTCTAACGTTGAAAATCATGTTGCGGTTGTTTTCCGTTCAAGCTGAAAATAAAAATGCTAATCAACGACAATATAAATCCCGGCACAATCTCATACAACTCAAAAATACCGCCGGAGAGCTGCTTCCATATCAGCACGGTGAGTCCGCCGGAGATGATCCCGGCCAGGGCGCCGCCGGCGGTCATGCGTTTCCAAAAGAGCGACAATAAAATGATCGGACCAAACGTGGCGCCAAAACCGGCCCAGGCATATGAGACCAGATCGAGCACGCTGGAGTCCGGATCGAGCGCGATCACAAAAGCAATAGCCGCGATGAGGATGACGGTGCCGCGACTCACCCACACCAGCTCGGTTTGCGAGGCGTTTTTGCGGATGAACGTATGATAAAAATCTTCGGTGATGGCCGAGGATGCTACGAGTAATTGCGAATCCGCTGTGGACATGATCGCCGCGAGGATGGCCGCGAGCAAAAAACCGGCGATAATCGGAACCACCATTCGATTTACCAGCACCATAAAAACGGTTTCCGACTCGCCGTCCGGCAAGGGCGCGATGTAGGCGTTGGCGACCAAACCAATGAGCACCGCACAGGTCAAACTGATAATCACCCACACCATGGCGATGAGGCGCGCTGTGGGGATGTTGTCTGCCGAACGAATGGCCATGAACCGCGCCAGGATATGCGGCTGACCAAAATAGCCTAATCCCCATGCCACCAATGATGTGATGGCGATCCAGGACAGCGGTTGACCATTGATATTTTTGAACAACGTCAGATAATTCGGATTCAGCGTATGCAGCTTTGCCCAGGTCTCGCCAAAACCGCCAAGATTGATCACCACGAGAACCGGCACAATAATGATGGCGAAAAACATGATCAAACCCTGAAAAAAATCGGTCCAGGCCACCGCATGAAAGCCGCCGAGAAACGTATAGCTGATGATAACGAGGACGCCGATGAGCAAGGCCACTGTGTAGGAAAAGCCAAACACGGTGCTGAACAGCTTGGCGCCGGCGACAAATCCCGAGGCGGTGTAGATCAAAAAGAAAATTAAAATGAACAGCGCCGACACTACGCGCAAGGTTCGGGATGTGGTTTGAAATCGATTTTCAAACTATTCCGGCAGGGTGATGGAATCGCCCATGGCGTAGGTCA
>CAYSNA010000820.1:0-387 GCA_964432185.1 uncultured Cytophagia bacterium | reverse complement strand
ATCGAGCGGCGACAAACTTCCAGTTCAAATAGGTGCCGATCGTCAAACCGATGGCAATCCACGACGCTTCGATCCCGGCGAGGTAGGCATAGCCCGGCAACCCCAGCAGCAGCCAGCCGGACATATCCGACGCCTGCGCGCTGAGCGAGGTGACCCACGAATTGAGTCCGCGGCCGCCAAGAATATAATCGGATAAATTTTTCGTGCGCGAATAAAAGAACCAGCCGATGGCGATCATGAAGAGGAGATAGAGGATAAAAGGGAAAAGGATTTGTATGATCATATTTATGCCAATAATACATTCTTTATTTTTAAAGTATCATTTTTATTCAGCTTACCAGTCTTATTTAGATACAAACTTTAAATAATTATGAAAATCTGATTAAT
>CAYSNA010000819.1:0-1814 GCA_964432185.1 uncultured Cytophagia bacterium | reverse complement strand
ATCCGCCGTTGTATTGCCGCTGGGGTAAACTCGCGTACCCCACTCGCGCGTGTCGCGGATGTCCGTATAATAGCCGACATACGGCCCGACCGTACCCCAGAGTAAAAAGCCGTTGGTGTCCATATTAACGCGCTCGCGTCTGGTCAGGGAATCATCGGAGGCGCTCAAACGGCTGCGATAAAATATCGGATCAATATTTATGTTGAGCGGCCCACTCTCTATTTCAAGCATATGACGGCCCTTCGGATAGAGCCACGCCGGCCACCAGTTTTTTGTCCAGGACAACTCGCTGATTTTTTTCAAACGAGTGACATGCTTTGGTTTCTGTGAGGCATCCTCCTGAAATTCAAAGAGCAAAAAATCAAGCTGATCGATTTCGGTTTTCGAAAGCTGATCGCGCTGCTGTTCAATGTTCTCCAAAAAACGGGCAATCTCTTTGCGAGTCATGGGTTTGGTGCCGGCGAGCACCACGGGCACGATGCGTTTGGTTTCCATACGATCGAGAAAATCATACACCCAATGCGCGGACGGCACAAAAACAGTTTGGGCCAGAGCTCCATCAACAAAGAGCAAAAGTAGAGCACAATATGTAAAAAAACGAATGCGGATAAAAACCTCTAAAAGTTAAAAGGCGAACCGGGTTCGCCTGTGTTTTAATGAATTCTATAATTATACTCTGTCAGGGCTAAAAGCCCTGACAGAGTTTTATAACTTTTAATCCCAGCCCTGGTTTTCCAAAAGCTGGTCTTCCGGCACAGTGCGCAGCACCAGCGCCGGATTGCCGACGACGATGGTGCGCGGCGGCACATCTTTGGTCACCACGGCGCCGGCCGCAACCACGGCATCCTCGCCAATCACCTTGCCCGGCAGGATCGTGGCGTTGCCGCCAATACGCCCGCCTCTTTTGACAATGATGCCCTTAAAATGCTTGAACCGCTCCTCGCTGCGGCCGAGGAAATTATCATTTGTCGAATGCACACCCGGGGCGATAAAACAATAATCGCCAATATCGGAATAGGCCGTGATGTAGCAGTTGGTCTCGAGCTTGCATTTTTTACCAACTTTAGTAAAATTTTCAATGGTGGCGTTGCGGCCGATGATGGTGTATTCTCCAACCGTAACATTCTCACGTACCGCTGCGCCATCAGCGATGAGAATATTGTTAGCAAGATCGCAGCCGGCATACACCACCACCTGGGCGCCGATCAAACAGTCGTTGCCGATTTGGGCCGGCGGCAATTTTTTTTCATCTTTAAAAATGCTTCTTTTGGCGCGCATGGGCTGCTTGCCGATGACCGTGCAGGCATCCACCCGCACGTTATTGCCGATGATCGATCCGGCATGAATGACAACGTTGTGACCGATCGTACAGCCGCTGCCAATTTTTACGTCGTCCTCAATGACGGTAAAAAATCCGACTTCCGTTCCTTCTCCAATGTGCGCTGACGGTGAAATAGAATTACTCATGTTCTCCAAATTCTTTCAGTTAAATGCATGAGACGCGGATGAACACGGCTCGATGGGATTATGCAAAAATAGAATTTCGTTTATAATCCGTGAAAATCCGCCTCATCGGTTCAATGCGTGTTCTGTGTTTTTCTATTTACGAAATTTCTTTAAAATCGATTTGTCGCGTTCAAGTTCATTTTTTAGCAGAGTCAGGCGCGTTTGTTTATCGGGATGCGCCGCCACCTTTTGCCAATAATCAAATATCAAAATCCACATGATCGTCAGGACAAAACTGAGCGCGGCAAAAACGAGCACCAGGGCTTTTTTGTTCGGTGAACTGGGGAACGGCGGTGGCGTCGCGGCGT
>CAYSNA010000818.1:0-1817 GCA_964432185.1 uncultured Cytophagia bacterium | reverse complement strand
CTTTTCCAAACCGGTTTCTCTCAAAGTCGCCAGAACCGTGCCGATACCGTCATCCATGTGCTCGATCAGCGCCACCAGCTTGGCGCGCTTTTCATCCATGTTCGGCTGACGTTGTTTCACTTTGTGCAGCCAGTTTTCCGGCGGTTGAATGGGCGTGTGCGGCGCATTATACGCCAGGTACAGGAAAAACGGCTTGTCGCCGCTCACCTGCTGCAGATAGTCGCTCGCCCATGTGCTGAATAAATCCGTGGCATGACCTTGTGGATCGATCTCCTGCTCGTTCCTGTACATATAATTGATGTTGTGACGGCGATGCGTATGATAATCATCCATCATGTCGCCGAGAAATCCGTGGAAAAAATCAAATCCGCGTTCGTTTGGCGTGTTTGGGGATGTGAGTCCGAGATGCCATTTGCCGATTATCGCCGTCTGATAGCCATGCTCCCGCAACAGTTCGGGCATCAGTTTGGCGTTTGGATCAAGATAGCCCCAGGAATTTTCCTGATGCGTTCGGATGACGCCGGGCACGCCCACCAAATCCTGATAACGGCCGGAGAGCAGCGCCGCGCGTGTGGGAGAGCAGACCGGGCAGTTTGCATAATAAGTGGTGAATTTCATCCCTTCGGACACAAGCCGGTCAATATGGGGCGTTTGTAAATCCGTGGCGCCGTAGCACGACAGATCACCCCAGCCAAGATCATCCACCAGAATAACGAGAACACTAGGCTTCTTTTTCGGCCTTGGACTGCACGATACTGCGAGCACGGCGGCCGCTGATGTTTTCAAAAAAGAACGTCGTGTGGGATTGATGTTCATCAGAACTCTCCACCAAAAGACGCGATTAAGAAAAGTCGCGCCATCTTTAAATCATCGAATAACCAACCGAGACATGACTGTCTCTTTTTTTACAATTTATCGAATGACGATGCCGAGTTTCAACGGCATGTAAACGGTGGCTTCATCCGTAAATAAAATGTTGAATCGGCCTTCCACAACAAAGGACGTGCGGGCTCCCATGACAATCTCGACGCCAAGGCCGATTCCGGCCGCAGCGGCGGCATAGGTTTCTTTCTCGATGGTGTAGGGATCGAGCTCTCCGGTGGTGACGTCCATTTCGCCGATCATTTTCGAGGCGAATCCAATGCCGCCAATCAAATACGGGGTGAGCGTGCTGCTTTTTTCCAGCGGCGAAAGATATTTGACGTTGGCATAAAAAGAAACGATCGACACCGAGCCGCCCATGACCGACGCAAAAAGATCATCATCCTCGGTAATGTCGCCGAGAAACGCATTATCGTCGAGTTGAAAATTATCAAAGAAAAATTCACCCTGGAGTTCCAGCCGCGGTTTGAGATTATAGCCGATGCCCGCGCCGAGGTTGTAGCCGGAGCGCCAGTTTTTTTGGAACTCGTCCGGCGCGTACGGTTTGGACATGCCAATGTTGACGTAATAGTTGGGGTTGGCGAACAGCGTTGCCGTTAAAAAAAGTCCGAGCAAAAAAAAGTGAGTGAGACGAAACATGGGGCCTCCGTGGCACAACAGTTAAATTCTATTCGGTCATAATATAGTAAATCGAGGGAAAAACAAAAGTCTCTTTTAACGAATGCTGCGGTTTTCGCAGGAACTTTGCAAAAAAGCGGCTAATTTCGTACATTGCGGCTAAATTTTATTGATAATCTGGAGATGTAATGCGACGAGTACTTTTTCTCTTTTTAGGGTTGTGGGGATTATCCCTCCTGGCCGACGACGGCATGTGGTTGCCGCATCAAATTGCCGAGTTGAATTTGCAGGCTCAGGGGATGGAACTGGAACCGACC
>CAYSNA010000817.1:0-1835 GCA_964432185.1 uncultured Cytophagia bacterium | reverse complement strand
CGATGCGAATGGCGCGGTTGCCCTCGTGTTCCCAAAAGATCGGCGCTTCGCGCTCCAATTCCAGATTCTCAAACGATGGAACCAGGCTGACGCCTTCCATTGGCGTAATCAAATGACCAGCATACTCTGCCGGATAAAAAGCGCCGGCGACATCCACACACGTCGCCATGATGTCGATGAGATGTCCGGGCTGTTGGCGCAGTTCATTTTTCGCCGAAAGTCCTCGCGGCCAAAAGACAATCAGCGGCGTGGAGATGCCGCCTTCATGCACCCAGTGTTTGTATTGTCGGAACGGCGTGTTGCTCGCATTGGCCCATCCGGCGGCATAACCAATATAAGTATCAGCCGGACCGGGCATCACGCGGCCCATGTGCACGGGACGACCATCGCGGGTGAATTTTGGCGCCATATCCCATTGCAATTCATCCGGCCCCATGGGCTGGCGACTATTTTTTTCAGCATCTGTCAACGGTTCCTTCCACATGCCGTACTGCTCGGCGCAGGCGCCATTGTCTTGCAAAAATAAAATCAGCGTATTATCCAGCTCGCCCTTTTTTTTCAACGTGGATACAATTCGACCGATGCCCTGATCCATACAATCGATCATCGCCGCGTACACTTCCATGCAGCGGGCGTGCCATTCGGGATCGTCCTCAAAGGTCCACGACTCGATCGCGTGGGCATCCGGTGGCGACATGGGCCACTCTTCTTTGATCAGCCCCATCTCGATCATACGGTTGTAGCGTTTCTCGCGCAAGACGTCCCAGCCTTCATCATAGGCGCCCTTGTATTTTTCAATGTCGCGCGGCAAAGCGTGCATGGGCCAGTGCGCCGCCGTATAGGCGACGTACATAAAAAACGGATGATCGTCTTTATGCTCTTGAATAAACTTGACTGCCGTATCACTGATGGCGTTGGTGTAATAAAAATCCTCACCCGGCGTGATGTACTCGTTGCCGCTCACCAATGTGTTGGGATCATAAAAACTGCCGGCGCCGTGTATGGTGCCGAAAAACCGGTCAAAACCGCGCTGCAACGGCCAGTTGTCCGTTACATATCGTTTGGCCGACGGCGTGACGTGCCACTTGCCGGTCATGTAGGTCGAATATCCGTCCGTCCGCAAAACCTCACCAATGGTGAGACTGGTTCGATTCAAATCGCCTTGATAGGCCGGCGTGCCGCGATCCTCCATCATGTGGCCGACTCCGGCCTGATGCGGATAAAGCCCGGTGAGCAAACTGGCGCGCGTGGGACAACATCGCGCCGTATTGTAAAATTGCGTGTAACGCAACCCATTTTCAGCCAACGCATCCAGCGTCGGCGTTTTGATTTCGCTGCCGTAGCAGCCGATGTCGGAAAATCCCATATCATCGGACAAAATGAGGATGATATTTGGGCGATGGTGCGCATGATCGGCGCAGGCGTTCAGCACCAAAAAACAACCCATCAGCAAAAAAAGTTTGAATCTCACACTCTCCTCCACCTCTTTATGTGAAGCGAATCAACTCAACTCACGCACCTATTTCAACATATGCATTTTGATCACCTGTGTTTGGCGATCCGACTTTAATCGACACAGATAAAGGCCACTACTGACGAGCTGGGAAAAATCATTACGGCCATCCCACACGAGCGTATGGTCACCGACAGTTTGTTCTTCATTGACCAGCGTTCTTATATGATGGCCCATGATATCATAAATATCCAAACGAACGTGCTCTTTATGTGGAACCGTGTAGTGAATCGATGTATTGGCGTTAAAAGGATTGGGGTAATTCTGCTGCAAGGCAAAACCGAAAGACGGCGAATCATTATCAGACTGCGCTACGCCGACT
>CAYSNA010000816.1:415-1842 GCA_964432185.1 uncultured Cytophagia bacterium | reverse complement strand
TCCGTTGCCGGCCAAACGATGAACAGGTGCCGGCCAAACGGCCATCATAATGCAAGATGCAGACTTATCCCTTGTTTGAGCGCTGACGGCATAGCCGTCAAAAGTTGAGCACTTGATGTGACGGTTCTGCCGTCAGCTACCGTCTCGCACAAAGAGACGCCCAAACATAATATGATCAAAATATTGAGCGCGACCATGCCGGCGATCCTGGTACCACTTTAGGAGGATTTACCGGTCTTTTCTCTTGACTGTCCACATCGGATGAGGAGAAATATTTTACAGGAGGTTTCGAATGAAACTCAGTTACGGACTATTGAGTGGCATTGTTTTTCTCATTTTAATTACACTCGCGAACTTGTATGCTCAAGATCCTTTTGTCAAGCTTGAGCCGTCTACAACAATTTTAGGATACTCGCAGGGAGTTACTTGGGCTGATTACAATGGCGATGGTTGGCAGGATGTTTATGTGACCAACGGCGATGCAGGGGCCAAACAGGCCAATTTGTTGTATCTTAATAATGGTAATGAAACTTTTACGCAAATAATGTCAGGAGAAATCGTCACCGATGCGTTCATCTCGACCGGCGCTACCTGGGGCGATTTTGACAATGATGGTGACCTGGATGTGTATGTCACAACAACCGAAGACAATTCAACCGGACCCAAGGCGAATTTTCTTTATAGTAATGATGGAGATGGAACATTTACCAAAATTACATCCACTGCTGGTGCACCGGTTACGGACCAGGAATTTTCATGTGCTCCTGCCTGGGGCGACTATAACAATGACGGACATTTGGATCTCTTTGTGAAAAACGGATGGTTCAACAAACAACCGAATTCGTTATATCGCAGCGATGGAGACGGGACCTTTACAGATATTGCCGGAATCCCCCTTATCTCAACAGCTACGGATGTCGCGTCATTTATTGCCGGTGCCTCGTGGGTCGATTATGACATGGATGGTGACCTCGATCTTTTCACCTGTAGCGGCAGCGGCGCCAATAATTTTTTGTGGCGCAATGACGGGAATGAAGTGTTTACCAAGCTGGCGCTCTTTGATGCCGGTGATTCCCAGGCCTGTAGCTGGGCTGATTATGATAATGACGGTGATCCAGATCTTTTCATTACAAATTATGGAGAAGATCAGTCGTCACCAGAAGCAAACTTTTTATATCGCAATGATGGCAACGGTACGTTTGTACGCATCACCAGCGGCGATTTTAGCACGGATATAAAGTTCTCGCAAGGCAGCGCCTGGGGTGATCTGGATAATGATGGCGATCTCGATCTGTACGTTGGCAATGACGGCAGCGCTGCGACCTACCCGAGTGATCTGTACTATAATAATGGTAACGGTACCTTTACCAAAAATACTAGCAGCGTCGCCGCAACCCAGTCCGGTTTTATTTATGGTCTCGCCATGG
>CAYSNA010000816.1:0-405 GCA_964432185.1 uncultured Cytophagia bacterium | reverse complement strand
CATTTTTACTGCCCGACAAGGTCAAAACTATTTATACAAAAATGTTGAACTTGCAAACGGCAATACCAATCACTGGATAAAATTTAAACTCGTGGGAACGACCTCAAACGCCTCCGCTATTGGCGCGAAAGTTAAAGTGCGTGCCACGATTAATTCAACTCAAACCTGGCAGTTGAGAGAAATCTCCGGTCAAACCGGTTACGCCAGCCAAAACAGTCTCATTGCCCACTTTGGTCTCGGCAATGCCAGTACGATTGATGAAGTCCGTGTAGAATGGCCATCCGGCACAGTACAGACTTTATATAATGTGAGCACTAATCAGTTGTTGACAATCACGGAAGGCGAAACACCCGCATCGATTTCACTCACTTCGCCAAACGGCGGTGAAAATTGGGAGGTGGGCTC
>CAYSNA010000815.1:0-1843 GCA_964432185.1 uncultured Cytophagia bacterium | reverse complement strand
ATTTCGGAAAAATAGCGGAATCAACCACGTGTGAGGTAAGCTTTAACAAGAGGTCAATTATGGAGTTAAAACGAGTTGTAGTCACTGGTCTCGGGGCAATTACACCCATTGGAAATAACCTTGATACCTATTGGGAAAATTTGCAAAAGGGAACGAGCGGCGGCGGACCGATTACGTTGATTGATCCTGAACCCCATAAATCCAAAATTGCCGCCGAAGTCAAAAACTTTGATCCGACCGAATTTATTGATCGCAAAGAAGCGCGGCGCATGGATCGATTTACCCAATTTGCGTTTGTCGCTGCCGATGAAGCTATTGCGGATTCAGGCATTAATTTTGACAATGTCGATACCGATTACTTTGGCGCTATTGTCGCCTCCGGTATTGGCGGCATGCCGGTTTTTGAAACGCAATACATTAATTTTCTAAACGGCGGCCCGCGTAAGGTCAGCCCGTTCTTTGTCCCCATGCTTATTGCCGACATTTCAGCCGGCCATATTTCCATTAAATATGGTTTGAAGGGCATTAATTACTGTACAACCTCTGCCTGTGCTTCCGCGTCACATGCCATTGGCGAAGCGTTCAATTCCATTCGCTTCGGCAAGGCAATCGGCATGGTTGCCGGTGGCAGCGAAGCATCCATCTCAAATATGGGCGTCGCCGGTTTTAACGCCTTGCAGGCGCTGACAACCCGAAATGACGATCCTGCGACGGCAAGCCGTCCGTTTGATCTGAATCGGGATGGATTTCTTATTGGCGAAGGTGGTGCTATTCTTGTGCTGGAAGAGCTGGAACATGCCAAGGCTCGCGGCGCAAAAATATACGGAGAAATTGTCGGTGTTGGATTTACCGCTGATGCGTACCATATCACGGCGCCCATACCCGGCGGCGACGGTGCAAAACGTGCCATGCAAATTGCCATGCGCGATGCGGGAATTGAGCCGACCGATGTTGAGTATATCAATGCGCACGGTACTTCAACGGAATACAACGACAAGGTTGAAACCGAAGCGATTAAAAAGGCTTTTGGCGATCATGCCTATAATCTCCTTATCAGCTCAACAAAATCCATGGTCGGCCACTTGCTCGGTGCGTCCGGCGCTGTGGAGGCGGTGGGAGTACTGCTCGGTTTGAAAAACGGCATCATTCATCCAACGATCAATTACCAGACGCCCGATCCCGAATGCGATTTGAACTATGTGCCGAACGAAAAAGTGGTCAAGGATTTTACCTACGCCTTGTCCAATTCCTTTGGTTTTGGCGGCCATAATGTTTGTCTGGCGTTTAAAAAATATGTGGACTAATCACCAACGTCTTTTTTTACTATGAGTTCGACCTGGTTCAAGAATATTTTATTCCGACTGTTTAACGGTCATAAATTACCCGTCGATACGCGTGTCGACATTGAAGAACTATATAACAAAATTGGCTACACATTCAAGGATCCGACCGTCCTGCTTCTGGCGCTTAAGCACCGTTCTTATCTGATAAAAACCGGTGAAAACCGCAGCGCTTCGAATGAACGTTTGGAATTATTGGGTGATGCCGTTCTCGGGCTGCTGGTTACCGAATATTTGTATAAAACCTATCCGCGCGAGACCGAAGGAATTCTGACAAACTACAAGTCCTTGCTGGTCAGCGGACGCCTGCTGGCGCGTGTCGCCAAGGAAATCGGCCTGGGTAATTATTTGCTGTTGAATGAATCGGAGGCCCGCTCGGGTGGACGAAAACGCAGTTCGATCCTGGCAGATGCCGTCGAGTCTGTCCTGGGCGCCGTTTATCTCGATGTCGGGCTCGACGAAGCGCGAAAATTTATTCACAATAATATCACTCATCGGCTGGA
>CAYSNA010000814.1:0-1847 GCA_964432185.1 uncultured Cytophagia bacterium | reverse complement strand
GGAAACGCCTGGGAGTTTTGCTCGGACTGGTATTCGCCGAATACATACAATGCCTATTCGGACGGCGTCAAAGATCCGACAGGGCCGACCGAAGGTACAGAACACGTCATCCGCGGCGGCTCGTACAAATCAGACGCTGATGACCTGCGTTCCGCAGCACGCGCCGCCACGAATCACGACGCCTGGATGGTGACTGATCCGCAGATGCCCAAGAGCAAGTGGTGGTACTCGGACAGCAAAGATGTCAGCTTCCGCGTTGTCTGTGAATATAACGAATAGTAACCCCTGAACATAAAGGAGAGCGTGTTATGAAGAACGAAAATGGTTTTAATCGCCGACAGTTTATTGGCAGCCTTGCCGCAACGGGCGCCATTGCCATGGCGTGCAGCAAAGGCTCCTCCGGCGCAAAAGTCGAGTACAAAAATTCAACGCTGCTGGAAAAAGCACCAGCTGGTCGTGAACTGACCGCCGGCGTCATCGGCACGGGTGGTCGCGGCACCGGCGCGGCGTTAAACTTTTTGGAAGCCGGTGATGGCTTGAAAATCACTCACCTGGCCGATGCCTTTGTCGACCGTGTCGACAATGCCAAAGCAAAATTAGCCGAAGTCGGCAATGTGGTGCCGGATGAAAACTGCTATGTCGGCCTGGAGGCCTGGCAAAAAGTAATTGATTCCGATGTTGACATTATCATCACGGCCACTCCCCCCTATTTCCGCCCGATGATTTTCAAGGCCGCGATTGACGCGAAAAAACACGTCTTTATGGAAAAGCCTGTGGCTGTTGATCCGGTCGGCGCGCGCAGCATCATGGCCACATCGAAAAAAGCCGAAAGCCTGGGACTCAATGTGGTCACCGGCACACAGCGCCGGCACCAACATCATTATATTGACGTCTACAAACGCCTGGCGGGCGGCGCGATTGGCGACATCCTTTCAGCAACAGTCTACTGGAATCAGGGTCAACTCTGGTACCGCGATAAACAACGCGGCTGGTCTGATGTCGAATGGATGATCCGCAACTGGGTCAACTGGACCTGGCAGTCGGGTGATCATATTGTTGAGCAGCACGTCCATAATATTGACGTGGCGCACTGGTTTATGGGCAAACACCCGATCAAGGCTGTGGGTTTTGGCAGTCGGCAACGTCGCATCACCGGCGATCAGTACGACAATTTTAGCATTGATTTTACCCTCGACGACGGCCGCCACGTGCATTCCATGTGCCGCCAAATAAATGGCTGCGCTAACAATGTGACCGAATACTTTACCGGCAGCAAGGGTTTTGCTCATACCAGCAGTGGTTTTGCCAAGTTCTTTGACAGTGCTAATCATCCCACATGGCAGTTTGAAAATCCGGTTGTTGATGGCCAAGCCAAAGAACCCTTGAATCCCTACGTGCAAGAACATGTTGATCTCATCGCCGCAATCCGTCAGGGCTTTCAGATTGTTGAAGCGGAACAAACCGCGATATCGACACTCACCGCCATTATGGGCCGTATTTCCGCCTATACGGGCAAAGAAGTGACCTGGGAAGAGATGATGAACAGCGATCTGGAATTGACCCCGGTCGGCTTTAGCAATCAGCAAAGCGATTTCAAAAAACGTTTTGCCTTTGCGGCCAATCCGCCCATCGCGGTTCCCGGAACAGAGAAAAATTCATAATAGTTCAATAAAAGCCCTGTTTTCGCAGGGCTTTTTTGTGTTCGAGAAAAATTAATCTTGACAATGTGGATTAAATTGTTATCTTTATAGCCCACTTAATGACGCGGGGTGGAGCAGTCTGGTAGCTCGTTGGGCTCATAACCCAAAGGCCGTAGGTTCAAATCCTGCCCCCGCTACCACATATAA
>CAYSNA010000813.1:0-1853 GCA_964432185.1 uncultured Cytophagia bacterium | reverse complement strand
AGAGCGTCGGCTCGTAGGCGGCTTTTGGCGATTGCTGGTACTAATCGCTGATTACGCCCACGATATTGAAAATTTCTCCCCAATACGACACCTGACCGTTCATCGCCTCGTCGATGCTGTTCCAGCCCATGTGGTTCACGGCTGTTTCATTTAAAATGATGGCAGAGCTGTCGGTGGAAAAATCCTGCGAAAAAGTGCGTCCGGCAATCATCTGTACATCAAAGACATTGAGAAAATCATAATCAATACCGACGTTTTGGTAGTTCTTGCCTTCGGAGGGATCAGCGCCTTTTTTGTGGATACCGCCGGCGTCCCAATACAACTGCTTGCCCGGTACTTCTGTCACGTGACAGGCCTCGGCAATATTTAGATCTTTTTTCAACGTCTCTTTGAATTGACGAAACCGTTCGCCGGCATTTTCCGGCCGTACGCGCGGCGATTTGAACACGAGCACCTGTTCCGCGTTAAATCCCAAATCCTGGTGGCGCATGAAGGAAATCTGCTCATAAATGGTAAAGGTGCAAATCAGCAACACCAGCGCCAAAGCAAACTGAAACGTGATGAGCACTTTGCGCAGATTAAAGCCTTTGGCGACGCTCGATGCATTCGATTGAAAAGTGTCGACCGGTTTGAATGAGGCCATTGCAAACACCGGATAAATGCCGGAGAGCAGAATACCGATGGCGAACAACACAATCGTCACCGGCCAAAACCAGGGCTGTGTCCAGGCGCGAACGTCCAAAGGCATGTTGGTCAACGTGTTGAAAAATGGGCGCACGGCTTCCAATAGAAGAATAGTTAAAATCAGGACGATCACATTGATGATCAATGTTTCGGTAAAAAACTGCGCCGCCAGTTGTCGACGAGACGCGCCAATGGTTTTACGCATACCGATTTCCTTGGCGCGCGTCATGGCTCGCGCGGTGGTCAGGTTGATGTAATTCACCCACGCCATCAAAATGATAAAAAAGGCGATGATGGTCAAATAGGTCACAGCCGATTCATTGCCATTGGTTTCGTATTCCTGCATGTAATGCGAGGTGAGATGAATGTCCCGGAGCGGCTGCAGCGGCAGGTTCATGATCATATCGATCTCTTTCAGCCACGGCACTTTGTCGTTCACCCACACCGGCAGCTTGGCCTCGAACGCGGCAATGTCGGCGTCCTTGCGCAGGAGGGCGTAGGTGTACATGCCGGTGTGGCCCCAGGCGAGCATGTAGGAATCGCCGTAACGCTGGGCGATGTTTTCCAGCGGCAGCAAAAAATCCATTTTGATATGCGAATTGCCCGGCGCGTCTCTGAACAATCCGGCCACCTGATAAACTTCGTTTTTATCAATGGCGATTTGTTTACCGATGGGATCGGTTTCGCCAAAATATTTTTTCGCCGTGGTTTCCGATAAAAAGGCATTCCCCGGTTGCGCCAGACTTTTAACCGGATCGCCGGTCATAAATTCAAAATCAAAAATTTCGGCAAACTCGGGATCAACATAAAAGATACGATCCTCATAAAATTTCACATCCTCGTACGACACGGACGCTTGATAAAAAAATACCCGCGCGAGTTTTTCGATCTCTTGGAACTCCTCCCGCAAGAGTTTGCCCGCCGGCGGCGCGCACGAGGCGAATCGCACGGCGCTGCCGTTGCTGTCAATGCGCTCGTAACGGATGCGATAAATACGATCGGCATTTTTGTGAAACGTGTCATAACTCTTTTCAAAATTCACATAAAACAACAACAGCAGGCAAATGGTCATGCCGAGCGTCAGTCCGAGAATGTTGATGAGCGAGTAGACTTTGGTCTTTTTCAGATTTCTGTAGGCGGATTTGAGATAGTTGAGGAGCATGGTCTTT
>CAYSNA010000812.1:1099-1861 GCA_964432185.1 uncultured Cytophagia bacterium | reverse complement strand
CTGCGAATCAAAGAAAGGGAGCGCAACGGCTATCGCTTCCTCGTCGGCACCAGTTTTAAAGGCGACACCGTGCCGACGCCGAATGTTGTGCAGGTCTCCGATTTTGTGCTCATTCACGGCAACGGCGTATCCGATCCCAATCGCATCACCGAGATGGTGGCGCAAACTCGCGCGCTGGATGGCTATCAGCCGATGCCGATCATTTTTAATGAGGATGATCATTACGATTTTGACAAGCCGTTGAACAACATGATCGCCGCCACGCAAGCCTACGCCTCCTGGGGCTATTTTGATTTTCGCCGCGACGGCGAGCCGTTTGAGGATGGCTTTCAAAGCGTGCCGGTCGACTGGAAAATCAGTTCGGATCGCAAAAAAGCGTTCTTTGATGCAGTGAAAAAAATTACCACTGGACATTAAAATCGTGGATGTGAAATGTGGAGACGATCCATGTTCCACATTTCAGCCTGTTATCTTTTTCACTCTACATGGTTACATCTTGCTGAAAGGCCCTGCTCATGAAAAGAGTACCAATTTTTATTATTGCGACTGTGTTGACACTGTCAAGTGTGATGGCTGCCGAGACCATCTCCCTCGCCGGGGACTGGACCATCAAACTTGACCGAAATGATGTTGGTTTGGTCGAAAACTGGCAGACTCAAAAATTTACCGATCCCGTGCAGCTTCCCGGCGCACTGCAGGCGCAAGGCTATGGCGATGAACCGAATCTGCGCACGCGCTGGATCGTCGGCTCGGGCGTGGAAA
>CAYSNA010000812.1:0-1089 GCA_964432185.1 uncultured Cytophagia bacterium | reverse complement strand
TGGAAAAATTCGAGTTGCCGCAATATCACAAATATGACAAATATATCACGGACGAGGATTATAAACATCCGTTCTGGTTGACGCCGGAAAAATATTACCGCGGCGTCGCCTGGTACCAAAAGGATATTACCATTCCGGACACGTGGGATGGTTTTCGAGTTCTTTTAACATTGGAGCGCTGTCATTGGGAGACCACGGTTTTTGTCGATGATGTTAAAATCGGCTCGGACAGCAGTCTGGTGACGCCGCATGTCTACGATCTGTCCGCGGTTGCCACTCCTGGAGATCACGTTCTGACCATTCGAGTCAGCAATGAGATGATCGTGGACGTCGGCCCCAACTCGCACAGCGTTAGTGATCACACGCAATCGAACTGGAACGGCATTGTCGGCGAAATGTCGCTTGTTGCCGCACCGAATGCCTTTATTCATGATGTTCAGATTTATCCGGATGTAAAATCAAAAATCGCGCGTGTTTTGGTGACGTTGGGCGGCGTGAAGACGGGACGTAATCTCGATTTGATCCTCAACGCCACGGGCGCGCAGGATGTCGGTGAGCTGCAAAAAAATGTCACGTATACTGGCGAGGTTTTATCAATTGATTATCCTATGGGCGAAAAGATCAAGCTGTGGGACGAGTTTGCACCGAATGTTTATACGCTGAAGGTACGGCTCAATGTTGATGGATTGAGTGACGAGAAAAATATTCAATTTGGCATGCGTGAATTTAAAGCGAATGGAAGACGTTTTGAAATCAATGATCGCCCGATATTTTTACGCGGTACGCTGGATTGTTGCATTTTTCCCAGTACCGGTTATCCACCAACCGATCCCTCGGAATGGGAAAAAATTTATAAAAAGTTAAAAGCGCACGGTTTGAACCACATGCGTTTTCATTCCTGGTGTCCGCCAAAAGCCGCGTTCGTCGCGGCCGATCAGGTCGGTTTTTATTTGCATGTTGAAGGACCGTCCTGGGCGAATCAGGGCGCGACCATTGGCGATGGCCATCCGCTGGACAAATTTATTTATGATGAGACCGAGCGTATTATGAAGGACTATGGCAACCATCCATCGTTTGTTTTGTACGCCT
>CAYSNA010000811.1:0-1865 GCA_964432185.1 uncultured Cytophagia bacterium | reverse complement strand
ATTTTCTCAAAAACTGGATCTACGATCGATTGTTGTGGATGGACGATAACATGCCGGAGCCGGTTGGTGTGGCGGTGAACCAGGATAAAGGTTTTACATCAGAAATGACCGTTTATCCGAATCCCTTCAATCTGTCCACAACCTTGACAGTCACGCTAACAAAATCGGCTCATGTGCATGTGGCTGTTTATGACATTCGGGGAGTTTTGCTGACAACGGTTTTGAACGGTTTTTGTCAAGCAGGGCAACACCAGCTTGTCTGGAACGCAAGTCAGGTTTCATCAGGACTTTATTTTTTTAAAATATCCACCGGCGACTTTGTGCAGATGCGCAAGATGATGCTGGTCAAATAAAGCGCGACTTTTTCGCTTCCAGCATGCACGGCTGCTGCGAATGACAAATAAAGCCGATTGTCCACAATTTTTTAGTTCACGGTATTTTCATCGCCGCCCGTTTTATCCGCAACAATTCCTTCCTTGATGCCGCAGGTTTATCCAGCCACATAAAATTCATCGGGCCCCCGATAAAATCTCAATTTTGATTTTAGAATGTTATTTTGATGCGGGAATTTGTCCCCAAAGTGACGTGTTTTATCACCCTGTTTATTTTTTAGACACGGACCCAAACAATTTCTTTAAATTAATTCACCGCACAAAAAACCACTAACTTGGGAAAAATGATGAACACGATCAAAAAAATTATCGGGGCTACGGCGGTGCTTTTTTTATTCAGCAGCTTACTCTTCGCACAAGATACCACATTGACGGTCACGCCGAATGGTTTCATTGGCATTGGAACAAGCACACCCACTGAAAAGCTAACGCTTGCAAATGGTAAATTACAGCTTCAATATGATCAACTGCCTGTTGACCTGAGCGCCATGTGGTTCGACGAATCGGTGCGGATCATGGCTACGGATGCTCAAATGGCGCTGTACAGCAATGCGTCGGGAAGTCAAAGTGGAGCGTTTATTCTCAAAGAATTGAATGCCGATGGGCAACTCAACAACCAATGGTCGATTACCCGAAATACGGGTGTTTCCGCGCTTGATTTTCGATTTGGTTCGAATGCTAATTTTGGCGCCGATCCATCACTGTTAACACTGCACTCGTCAGGACAGTTGGGGCTGGGAACACGACTCCCTCAGGCCACCATGCACGTCGCTAACACAAATGACGGCTCCCTGACACAACTGGAGTTGCAGCAGACCGTTGCAGGCCAATTTACACGATTGCGGTTTAGAAATCCGTCCAGCCAAACCTGGGTTATAGCCCAATCCCCGGAGGATGACTTTCGCATTTGGTCAGGTTCAAGTGGTAAAGATGTTTTGACCCTCACATCTGGCGGTAATATTGGAATGGGCACGACGAATCCCATGTATCCATTGGTCATGCAAAGCGGCGCGCACGTGACGGACGGTGGCGTGTGGACAAATGCAAGTTCAAGAGACTATAAAGAGAATATCTCCACATTGAGTTCTGAGGAAGCGATTTCTGCGCTGGCGCAGCTAAATCCGGTTAAATACAATTACAAAGTTGAAAAAGATGAAGAGTACGTTGGATTTATAGCAGAAGATGTTCCCGGACTTGTCGCCACAAAAGACAGAAAAAGTTTGAGTTCAATGGATATTGTCGCGGTGCTGACCAAAGTTGTGCAGGAACAGCAAAAAAAGATTGCCGAGTTGGAAGCGCTGATTCATGCGAAGCAGTAATGATGGATTCGTAAAAAATCAATATGCAAGTCATTGCGAGGAGCGAAGCGACGAAGCAATCTTCCTAAAACAACGAGTTGGCTCAAGCAGAAGATTGCTTCGCTCCGCTCGCAATGACTTTTTGAGACTTTTTACGAGATCATCAGTAATATTA
>CAYSNA010000810.1:0-1867 GCA_964432185.1 uncultured Cytophagia bacterium | reverse complement strand
TCTGTCCGATTTCTCTTAAATACATTTTTATAGGCTCATCTACTTTCATGTCCCCTTTTATGTTGAAAAGATCTTCGCTTATAAGATCTTCCTCTGATACATGCTCCACCTTTTCCGGGTCAAAATCTGCAAAATCATCAAAGTTATTTTCCGGATAGTCATCAAAAACAGAAGTCTCTCTTCTTTTTGGTCTCTCCTCTTCTAAATCAAGGTAGCTATCCTCGTCATCTTCATCCTCTTCGTCATCTTTTTTTCTCGCTGCTCTTTCTTTTTCCAGCTCTTTAGGCATCTCTTTTTTCTTGACAGCTTTTTTAGATTTTTCAGTTTCTTTGAAAAAGCATTTGTATCGCTCGGAGGAGAATTTCAACAGGTTCGTAAATCCATTTTCAAAATCACCAAAATCCCCGATGATCTTTTTCAGATTCTGAAATCAGAGTATAACACGCGTGCCGACGTACACGACATTCTTTTTTGCTTTGACAAAAACATTTTTTTGGATTACACCTACCTTGCACATCCGGGGCACATTCACTATATCAATCCCGGTAATCCCCTGTTCGACGCAACCGTCAAGCTCATTCGTTTTCGCTACAAATCCCATGCGCTGCAGGGAACCATTCTCGTTTCTCCGGATGATCCCGATGCTTATCTGGCCTACCTCGTGAAATCGCAAATCACTGACAATCGTCCGCACAAATCAAACGAGAATATTGCGGATGAAAAATTGTTGCTCGTTTGTCAAAAAGAAAAAGATTATGTCGGGACATCTCCGGCCAAATTAATCGATCTGCAGCCGCCCGTCAAATTTGCCAAAACCATCGCTCCGCCCGGTACAGTCTTTATTGAGCATGTTCAAAACTGGAGTTTCACCAATATCACCATGCCGCATTTTACCGATACAGACGAACGTGCCAAAAAAGAAGTTGAAAGCCGAACGGCCCAGCTTGAGGAAGCCTTCTCCCAGATCATCTTTACATTAACCGAAGAGATTAACCAGCTTCAACACAAAATCCTCATTGGCGAGGCCAAAAAAGTCGAGGATAAAATTGCCAAAAAGCAATCCGCAATCGAAGAGCTGAAACGCAAAAAAGCGGAGCGTCTGCTCAAATTACAGCAAATGCAGCAACTCAATCTCAAACCGCCCGACATTTTGGGCTGCGCCTATGTTGTGCCGCTGACTCAGGTTGAATATAAATCTCACTTTGGCATGAGCCGGGATGACCAGGTCGAAGCGATTGCGATGCAACAAGCTATGCAGTACGAGCGCGACAATGGCTGGACGCCCATCGATGTCTCCTCGGAAAACGCCGGTTATGATATTCGCAGCGCCGGACCTGACGATCTGAAACGCTACATCGAAGTCAAAGGTCGCGCCGCAGATGGCGGCGTGATGCTCTCTGAAAACGAAATGAATCGTCTTGAACAACTCGGTGACTCGGCCTGGCTCTACATCGTCGTTCACTGTAAATCACATCCGCAGCTTTATCGCATCAATAATCCGGCAATCAATTTAAAGTTTGAGCTGAAATCTAAAGGTGTGCAATATTTTGTCGATATGAACGAGTGGAAAGGAAAAGCACAATAACATGAAAAACCAGAAAGAAACGATCCGGAAATTTATCAGCTATCTCAACAATCCCGAAAAGGAAGGCGGATTCTGGTTGCCCAATATTCAAAGACCTTTTGTCTGGAAAGAAGAACAGATCGAACGGCTCTTTGACTCCATTTTACGCGAATATCCAATCGGCAGCCTGCTGGTATGGAAAACAAAAAGCCCGATTAAAAATCGTAAATTTATCGATTACTACAAGACCGGGCTTAATCTACTCGACTATTATCGCGAACCAGAAGAAAGCCCCAAGTTTCT
>CAYSNA010000809.1:0-1870 GCA_964432185.1 uncultured Cytophagia bacterium | reverse complement strand
TAAAACAGATGATGGCGGGAAAAACTGGTTTATGGCGTATCAAAACACAAAACCAGCCGCCTTTTTGGATGCCATTGCTTTTTTTGATGAGAAAAACGGTATCGCTATGGGTGATCCGGTTGACGGCGAATTTCTTATTCTCACAACAAATGATGGAGGCTACAGTTGGCAGCACGTGCCGGGAGAGAATATCCCTGATCCACTCCCCGGTGAATGGGGAGCATATGCCGGATATGGTGGAACCGGACTTGCCGTCTTTGGCGAGAACCATGCCTGGTTTGGCACTGGATATGGCGCAACCAGTTCGAACGATCCCCTCCGTGTTTTTTATTCAACGGATAAAGGTCAAACCTGGAACGTATCCGACACACCACTGCCGACAACTGGTCAATATCACGGCATCACCACTATCGCCTTTAAAGATAAGCTCACCGGATTTGCCGCCAGTCACGGAGGCGATGAACTGGGTGAAGGGAAAAATCTTGTCAAGACAACCGATGGCGGCAAAACCTGGCACGTGGTTCCCGGATTTGTCCAATCAAATTCACAAACACAAACAATTCAATTTGTGCCGGGAACAGATGCAAAAGTCGTAGTGGCATCAACTGCCGGTGGTTTGGCGTGCTCCGGCGACGGCGGCGAAACATGGAAGGTGTTGGACAATGATCCGTTTTTTGGTATCAGTTTTATTGACTCAACCACCGGATGGGGCACTACGAATTATGGACTAGTTGGAAAATATATTGGCACGTTGTCACGAGATGATGATCCGATTAGTGTGGTCGCGCTTGATAACCAACCGCAACTATTTCAGCTCCAGCAAAACTATCCCAATCCTTTCAATCCAACAACAACCATCGAATACATACTTCCCAATGCCTCATTCGTAACGCTCGACATTTACGATCTTTTGGGGCGGAATATTTGCACCTTGGTGCAGGAACAGCAGGCGGCCGGAACGCATTCTGTGGTGTTTGATGCGAGTGAGCTGTCGAGTACTATTTATTTCTACAAATTACAGGCTGGGGATCACTCGCAGATTCGTAAAATGGCGGTGGTCAAGTAAAGGGTTGTTTGTAAAATTTCCAAATTGGCATCGCTGATGTCAAGAAAATCCTCAAAGGCACGGGGGGCCTTTGGGGATTTCTGCTGTTGTGCTCCTTCTTTCCATCGGAATATTGCCAAACGAATTCCTGTTAATATTCTCCAATTTAAATTTTGGAGAGAATGCCGGGGTATGGTCGGTCAAACGATTTCACACTACCAGATTCTTGAGAAAATAGGCGAGGGCGGCATGGGCCTGGTGTACAAAGCCCAGGATACCAAGCTGAACCGAACTGTGGCGCTCAAGTTCTTGTCATCTACGACTGTTGATGATGTCGGTAAAAAACGCTTTTACCGTGAAGCGCAGGCGGCCGCCTCCTTAAACCATCCAAACATTGCCTACGTTTTTGATCTTGAACAGGACGAATCCCAATCCTTCATTACCATGGAAGTTGTGGAGGGGCAGACGGTTCACGATATTTTACAAAACACCGGACGTCCTTTTCCGGTTAAAAAAGCAATCGAGATCGCCATTCAAATTGCCACCGGATTGCATGCAGCCCACCAAAAAGGTATTATTCATCGCGACATTAAAAGCGCCAATATTATGATCTTGCCCAACGATCGGGTGAAAATTATGGATTTTGGCCTGGCGAAATTGATGGATGATACTCTGGTCACACAGGTTGGCACGCGCATGGGCACCGTCGCTTACATGTCGCCGGAACAGGCTGAGGGCGATGAGGTTGATTTCCGCTCCGACTTGTGGTCACTTGGCGTGATGCTGTACGAGATGATCTGTGGTCAACGGCCGTTCAAAGGCGAT
>CAYSNA010000808.1:0-1870 GCA_964432185.1 uncultured Cytophagia bacterium | reverse complement strand
TTGTAAGAGTTAGCTTGATAAAACTTTCAACAGAATTTAGCAAGATTTTTGAGAGAAAAAATATGCGATACGGATCGCCTCAGATACAACGAATTAAAACTGATCTCAAACTCGTAGTTCTGAAATAATAAAATGCAAAAAATCCGTTTAAATCTATTTCATCCGTTCAAATCCGTGTCCCATTTTATTTTTGGATTCTGGATTGTCCCAATGAGGGCAATGATAGAATAAACCTCGTACAGAACAGGTGAATGCACCACTGCCGACTCTTCTAATTCCCCTTCAAAACCTTGCTGCTGAATAAAATTATATTTTGCCTTTGACATGTTCTTCCTTTCCATTATTTTATCTTACAATAATGTTTTTTTTTGAGCACATTATTCCATATAAAATCGGCAGTCATTTTTAGATTTAGTAATCCGTCTCTTTCAGTGTGGAGGAAAAAATGTACAAGATTTTTCTGTTGTTGGTTTGTATGATGATAGTCGTTCAAGCGCAAACACCGGAGCGTCTCAAACGCGCCGACAGTTTCCTCGGCATTCATTTTGATTTTCATGCGGGCCCGGATTGCGACCAGATCGGCGCGCGCACGGATCGTCAGATGATCGAGACCATTCTCGATATGGTGAAACCGGATTATGTACAAATTGATAACAAAGGCCACAGTGGCTACTCAAGCTATCCGACCAAAGTCGGTAATCCGGCGCCGGGTTTTGTTGGCGATCAGCTAAAATTATGGCGTGAGGTCACCGCGGAAAAAGGCGTGGCGCTGTACCTGCATCATTCCGGTGTGTGGGATTCACGGGCGCTCGAGTTGCATCCGGAGTGGGCGCGCACGACCGAGACTGGCGAACTGGACGATCGCATGACGTCGGTTTATGGGCCGTATGTGGATGAGCTTTTGATCCCGCAGCTAAAAGAACTGAATGACGAATATGGCGTGGACGGCATGTGGATTGACGGCGAATGCTGGGCCGTGGAGCGGGACTGGCATAAAGACGTGATTGCAAACTTTCAACAAAAGACTGGCATAACAACGGTGCCGAAAAAGCCAGGCGATGCCGGCTGGGTCGAATTCTCCAATTTTTGTCGTGATGGCTTTCGCGCCTATCTCAAACATTATGTTGATGCCCTGCATGCGCACAATCCGAATTTTCAAATCGCCAGCAACTGGGCGTACAGCTCGATGATGCCCGAACCAGTGACCATTCCGATCGATTTTATTTCCGGCGATTTTTCCGCCAAGAACAGCGTCAACTCGGCGCGCATTGAGGGCCGCTCGATGGTGCACCAAGGCAAACCCTGGGATTTGATGGCGTGGAGTTTCACCTGGACGGACGGGCACTATACGACCAAAACGGTGCCGCAGCTCAAGCAGGAAGCCGCTATGGTGCTGGCGCTCGGCGGCGGCTTTCAGGCGTACTTTCCGCAAAAGCGAGATGGCTCCGTTCGCATGTGGCAAATGCCCCTGATGAAAGAGGTGGCCGAGTTTTGTCGCGCACGGCAGGAATTTTGTCACAAAGCCGAACCGGTGCCGCAGATCGGTCTCATCTATTCCGGCAAGGCGTTTTATCGCGAAAACCGCAAACTCTTTTCCGCGTGGAGCGGTGAGCTCAATGCGATGAACGGCATTTTGCAAGCGCTGCTCAATTCGCAAAATGTTGTTGATGTTGTTATGGAACATCATCTGACAGATCGCATATCAGGCTATCCGGTGCTCATCTACCCCGAGTGGGATACCATCGAGCCGGATTTAAAAACTCAGCTTTTGGATTATGTTGAGAATGGCGGCAACCTCATCCTCATCAGTCCGGCGAGCGCGGCACTTTTTGCGGATGAACTGGGTGTGACACTGCTGGGTGAGGCGAGC
>CAYSNA010000807.1:0-1880 GCA_964432185.1 uncultured Cytophagia bacterium | reverse complement strand
GCCGCCCTTGTCGTGGCCGCATTTTACATTAATGGCCCCTTCCATAATCAAGTGATTATTCGCGCTCTCAATCGTGTTGTTGCGAATGATGACATTTTTTCCCGGGCCGGATTCATACCAGTACGCCACATCCGTCGTGACAAAAATACCAACGCCCGTAGGATTGGTAATCGTACAGTCCTCAACAATCACATCCTGTGATTGCAGCAAAAAGCCGCGCGCCCGGTTTCGGTTTACCGTGACGTTTGATATTCTGACCACGGGGCACATACTCAGGTTATTAAAGAGATCACCTTTTTTGATATTTTGCGGCAGCGCATCAAGTTTTAACATTTGCTTTTCCCGCTCAACGATGGTTGATCTTCCTTTCGGGAGCATGGTCGTTTGGTCGTAAAATTCGATGGTGTCGCCGGCAAGAACATAATAGTCGTTCACCGGGACCGGCGCTCCGGTGCGGCCACGTAAACCGGTCATTTCAATAGTCGCCGAGTTGTTTTCGATCTTTGTCACCTTTGCATAAGAGCTGTGAATATTGATGGCATCATCTCCCATGCCTTCGTAGGAACAATCTTTTATTACGAGTTTACCGCCGGTCAGGACAAATTTTGATCCGTCCGCATTGGTGGAGGTCAGGCGCTGCGTGCCTTCCGGTCGTTGGACACGATAACGTTCCACGGTCAAATTTGTCGTTCTGTTAGTGGCGTAAAATCCCATGCCGGCAAAAGCGAGAATCGTAACGTCTCTCAAAGTGCAACTATCCGTGTTGACATAGCGGATGGCATTGCCGCCATACACTTTGTGATACATACACAGATATTCGCCCGGTGAAACATTCTTTAAATTGGGAACCGAAATGCGCAGCACACGCTCGGCAATTTTCACGACCTCAAATTTCATATAAGCGTCCAGGTTGCGGCCGTTTGGGCGGTAATCACGATGGAAGGTCATGATATGATCAATGAATTCATCTCCGGTTACCGGGAATTCGTCGAAAAGCTGAACATCAAGAAAATCATCTCCCACGTTAATAATCTCGCCGGCGCTGTTGGGCGATACATCCATGTCCACGGTAAAATTGTGAATGGTCACTTTTTGAGAATTGATCAGGTGAATGGCGCTGAACGTTGGGCCGCCCGTGCTTCGGTCAAAACCACGCAACAAAAGGGTTGCGCCGGATCCATCAACATCAATGTTAGTTTTGTTGTCGATAACAATTGTATTCCAGAGATCGTATGTCCCTTTTTCAAATATCAATCGATCACCAGGCAAACAAGCCGCGACAGCGCGATGAATGGCTGCAGTGTCGTCAATACCATCGTCCGGCACAGCATTAAAATCACCAACGTTGATATGGGCAAAAGTGTTAAGTGCCATGCATAAAAGAAGAAAAAGGGGGGCGAGAGTGGTTTTCGGGCTATTCAAGTGCATCATGTGCCTGCCTTTTGTGGTGTTATTAAAGATGTTTTTTAAAAAGAGCACGTCGTGTGTCAGCTTTTAATCATCACCAATAATATAATAATGTCATCATCTTTTTATCAGATTTATTTTCAAAGGTTGTTGTCCGGTTATGTTGGAAAATACACGACGAGTAGCTAAAATGAACACAACGCGTAGAGGACATGATAGATTTTATCATTTTTGTCTATTGGGATTTTAAATTGAAATAGTGATAAAAAATAGGCCATCTCCATAAAAAAAGAGACGGCCTTATTGGTATCATCTAGTCAACTATTATTTACGTTTAGGAAATATTTCCGGTAGGTTATTCTTTGGACCAGATCGGTCTGTCGGGGGACCAGCCCAGAGCTAACGGAAGGAGCCCGTAGGGCGACTGGAGTTAGCTCTGGGCTGCCGCGATGCGACAATCCAATCTATGAATT
>CAYSNA010000806.1:0-1884 GCA_964432185.1 uncultured Cytophagia bacterium | reverse complement strand
TCTTTGGTCATGTCGTATTTTTTGCCGGCCAGATCGACCTGCACGACTTGAGCATGCGGCGCGGAAACCTTGAACATCGCCTGACGTGTTTCGGCATTCACGGCCGGGTACTGCGAAATAAAGGTGTTGGTTGATGCCGGCTTAAAACCGTCGGGTAGTGGTTCAACAGGTGGACGCCGGCCCGGTTGAGCGGAAACGATTTCACACAGCAACAGTGCGACGATGATGAACAGGTTCTTTTTCATAGTTTGGCTCCTAAAATTAAAAGTTCGTTCCAAAGCTCATTCTATTATGGATTTTAATTCTCTTAAAAAATGACTCCTTTTGTATCAGTTTGGGTGATGGGAATTCAGCTCGAGTTGAACAACTCCAAACGTGCAAGAAAACAAAATATCCTCTTCATCAGTATAGTCCAGTTAGGTTGATGCTAGTTCTCTTGCCACAAATTTGGCAAAAAGCGATAATACAGCAAGTGACGCCATGTTGCCCAATCATGCGCGCCGTGTCCACCGATATAATACTCATGCTCGACATTGTGATTGTCCAGGGCCTCGTGCAATTTTTGGCAACGCGCTCCCATGCGTCCGGTCGCTTCATACGTGCCCTGTCCGACAAACAAATAGTCAATTTTCTGATTGACATCCTGATCGTTGAGGAATGCAGCAAGTGATGTTTCGCTATTGACGTCACCGGCGCTGAGCACTCCAAAGGAAGTGAACAGGTCCAGGCTGCGAAAGCCGACAAACATCGTATGCCGGCCCCCCATGGACAATCCCGATAGCGCTCGACCCTTTGGACTTTTAATCACGCTATACTGGCTTTCCACCAGCGGGATCACATGCTGGCGCATTTCATTTTCAAAGAGATCAAAGGTCAGCTCCACATGCCTCGGGTGATTGCGATGGAGAACCTGATTGTTCGGGATCGCAATAATCATGGGCATCGCCTTGTCCTCGGCCAGCAGGTTGTCCAGCATAAAGTTCACACGTCCATCGTAGATCCAGTTTGACGGTAAATCACCACTGCCGCCAACGAGATACAAAACAGGATAAATTTGATCTGGACTGTAACCCGGAGGCGTGTACACGTACATCTCGCGCTCACCGTTCGTCACATCAGAATGGTACACGTGGCGCGTGACAGTGCCGTGCGGAACGTTACGGGCGTCGTAATAGGCCGGACCATCACCGTGTACCACAAGCTGACTGTATGGCGGCATGGCCGTAAATCCGGCCACCGTATTGCTCGGATCCGCCACGCGCACGCCGTCGATGACAAAATAATAAATGTACATATCCGGCTCGATCGGCCCGACCGTCAGCGACCAGATGCCGTCATCGCCTTTTGCAAACGGCATGGAGCGGCTCTCAGTATCAAGTGCAATCATCACCGGGCCGGACAGCTCGACGTTTTTTGCCTCTGGCGCCTTGAGACGAAAGGTAACGGTTTGATCATCGCGCACATCCGGCGAGATGAGGGGGGCAGTAAACGGTACAAGATTTTCCGTGTTCTTTTGCGGATTCCAATCCAGGTTGACATTGGCCTGCTGCGCCCAGCCGAGTACGGGCGTTAAGGCGCACAAAAAAATAAAATATAAAGTTTTCATTTTTGATCGGTGCGAGTACAACGTTTCCAAAAATATTTTCATGGCATACTCCTATTTACTGGAAGGATCCAGCGTCAACAGACCGAGGCGATACGGCAGCAAACCGTAGTCTCCGCCGCTTTCGGGATCACGTCCCTGAAAAAGAAATTGAAGATTATTGACATCAAGCGTCATCGTTTCGTCATAGCCATCGCGCAGCAATTCGCCGTGGCTAATATCTCTTGTCCAGGGCTCCACGCCTTCTTGAAAGGTGACGTTATTAATGCCGGCAAACGGCG
>CAYSNA010000805.1:0-1891 GCA_964432185.1 uncultured Cytophagia bacterium | reverse complement strand
GGGCTTTTGTTGTTGATCCATCGAACGAATTTGCCGCCAAACGAGAAATTCGCCTGGGCCGAAAAAATACCGAGGTCTTTGAAGTGCTGTCTGGATTGGAACCGGGCGAGCGCGTTGTCACGTCGTCGTATGATACATTTGGTGATGCTGAACGATTGATTTTAAAATAAGTCGAGTTTATTATGAATTTCTTAATTGGCAAAAAATATAAAAAATATCGCGCAAAGACGCAAAGACGCAAAGAAAACGCTGCATTAGACATTGGTCTTAAAAATAATTTATGCTTTGTTATTCTTTGCGGCTTGGCGCCTTGGCGCGACAACTCGTTTTATCACACTTTAAAATCACAGTCTATTTTTTCGCTGATCTATGCCGTTGCCGCATTCGTTTTTCTGTTACAGGTCGTGGCACACGCTCGCGTGCTCACGTATGAGGATGCCATCAACATTGCTCTGAAAGAAAGTTACACGATCAAGTCATTCGAGCAAAACAAAGAAGCGATGGAATGGGCCTACAAATTTCGTAAAGCCGAATTTAAGCCGCGTTTGGACATTGGCGTTTTTGCGCCGTCATGGAATGAGAGCGTCATTCCCGTGCAACAGGCGAACGGTCTGCCGGTCTACAATTCGTTCGGCTCCATGCAAATGGGCGGCGAGCTGGCGTTCACCTATATGCTGCCCACCGGCGGCAATTTGGCGTTGTCCAGCGAGCTGTATCGAGACCGTCTCAGCACCTCTTTGGCCACGCAAAATTATACCACGCTGTCAACCAACAAGGCGTACTCGCGCCTGGCGGTCAGTTTTAATCAACCCATTTTTACCAAAAATGAAAAACAGGAAAACCTGAACGAAGCCAAATATTATTATGACCGGTCGACGAACCGTTTTACGCGCGGGCAGATGGATATTATTTATGAAGTGACGCGCGCATTTTACACGGTGTATCGCGCCACCCGCGAAGTGGAGATTGCCGAAGAAAAACTGGCCAATGCGGAGGAAGCCTATCGCATCGCCGAAATCAAGGCGCAGAACGGCCGCATCCCGGAGGTCGATGTGCTGATCACCAAAGTGGATTTGGCGCGCAGCCAGGCGCTGGTTTCGGAAAGCAAAAATAATCTCGAACGCGAAAAAGACAGTTTCAAGCAGCTCATCGGATTATCGCTTGAGGAAGAGATTGAAATTCTCACCGATTTAAAATATGAAAGTTTTATCGTCAATATGGACAAAGCCATCGAGTCCGCGTTGACAAACCGTTTGGAACTGGATGAAGCCAAACTGAATATTGAGCTGCAAAAAATCCAGTTGGATCGCGCCGAGCGTTATTCCGAACTCAAGGGAAACATTTCTGCCTATTATGACGTCACCGGTTTGAGCACAATTGAGAGCAATTCGTCGAGTGATCTTTTCCAATCCTCGTTTGATAATTTTGTCGACCGTCGTCCCAACCGCGGCGTGACGTTTTCCATCTCGTATCCTATTTTTGATTGGGGCCGAGGCTCGGCCATGGAACAGGAGCAAAAAGCGCGTTTGAATGATTACGAACTCGACATGGACAACACACGCAAAGAAATCATCCGCGAGGTGCGAGATGTCGTTCGCAGTGTGGAAGAAGCCAAAAATCGGCTTTCCATTCACGAACAAAACCAGCAGGTGTCGCAGATGACCTACGAGATCAGCCGCAAACGCTTTGAAAACGGCGACATCAACAGCCAGCAACTCGCCCTCGAACAGGAACGCCTTGCCGACAGCCAGCTTGCCTACCTCGAGGCGTTCATTACTTATCAACTGCAGGTTGCGGATTTGAAGCGGAAGACGTTGTGGGATTTTGAAGGGGGTCGCAGTTACATGGAAGAAGTAAAAAAGTAATGCAAGGATTCGCTATTTTTACATAC
>CAYSNA010000804.1:0-1897 GCA_964432185.1 uncultured Cytophagia bacterium | reverse complement strand
TATTTGACAAAGAACAAATGAATCTAAACTTTTTACTTGACTACAATAAACCAGGAGCGCAGAGAAAACAGGAGTATTGTCAAGATTTTTAGCTCTGGGATATTGGCGTTCTCCACGGTTCAATTCATTATTGCCGGCACTATTTATTATAGAACCTTAATAAAATTAAAGGGAAAACCATGAAGCGATTCATTCTGACAATCTTGTCTTTGGTTTTATTGTGCGGATTTTCTTTTGCACAAGAAAATCTCAAACACGCCCCGGAAGGCTTTGACATTGTGCGGTCGGACATCGCGCACGGAAAAATCGATTCTGTCCAATACGAATCCAAGACAGTCGACACAACGCGCACGGCCATAATCTATACGCCGCCGGGATTTTCGAAAAAGGAAAAATACCCCGTGCTCTATCTGCTGCACGGCATCGGCGGCGATGAGAAGGAATGGCTCAACGGCGGTCAGCCGCAGGTCATTCTGGACAATCTCTATGCTGAAAAGAAAATTGAGCCGATGATCGTCGTCATGCCCAACGGCAGGGCCATGAAAGACGATCGCGCCGGTGGTAATGTTTTTGCGCCGGATCGAGTCGAAGCTTTTGCCACGTTTGAACAAGATTTGCTCAAAGACCTCATCCCCTTTATTGAGAAAAAATACCCTGTGATTAAAGACCGTGATTTTCGCGCCATTGCCGGATTGTCTATGGGCGGCGGGCAATCGCTGAATTTTGGTTTGGGCAATCTCGACACCTTTGCCTGGGTTGGCGGATTTTCATCCGCGCCCAATACTAAAACGCCCGAGGAATTGGCGCCGAATCCTGAGGAGACAAAAAAGAATTTAAAACTGCTGTGGATGTCGTGCGGGGCCGATGACGGCTTGATCAGGTTCAGCAAACGGTTGCATGACTATTTGCAAGCAAATAACGTCCCGCACATTTATTATATTGAACCAGGCGGTCACGATTTTAACGTGTGGAAAAATGGTTTGTATATGTTTTCGCAGTTTTTGTTCAAACCTGTTGATCCGTCAGTGTTTTCCGAATATAGTACCAGCGCAAACGCTGGGGAAAACGCCATACTTGCCGGCGCAACCGGTTCGTCCAATATTGAGGCTGTCACGGCGCCTTTTAAAACGCCACTCAAATGGACAGCCAGCGACATACTCGTCAAACCTGTTTCGGATGAAACGCACACAATCGTCTCCGTCAAAGATCCAACGATCGTACGCTACAACGACTTGTGGCACATCTACGCCACTGTCTTTTCTACATCCGCCAAAACCTGGAGTATGGTCTATTTGAATTTTAAGGATTGGGCTGATGCCCCGAAAGCCAAGCTGACGTTCATCGATGTCAATCCGAATTTAACCGGCTATCATTGCGCTCCTCACGTGTTCTATTTCCGCCCGCATAAAAAGTGGTACTTTATCTTCCAATCGCAGCAGCCGCAGTATTGCACCACGGATGATATCTCCAAACCGGAAACCTGGACCAAGCCGCAGGATTTTTTTGATGGCAAGCCGGAAGGCGCGCCGCGGCTTTGGATCGACTATCACATTATCTGCGATGACACCCATGCTTATCTGTTTTTTACCGGCGATAATGGTCGTTTCTATCGCAGTCGAACCACAATCGAGGATTTTCCCAATGGCATGAGCAATCCTGAAATTGCCATTCAGGGCACTCGCGATAATCTCTTCGAAGGCAGCATAACTTACAAGATCAAAGGCACTGATTACTTTATGACGATCATCGAAGCTCTCAATCCGGCACGATACTATCGCGCCTGGATTTCCGACGACCTGAATGGCGAATGGAAGCCGGTTGCCGGCGCCGATTCGTGGGAAACGCCGTTTGCCGGCATTAATAACGTCACCTTTCAAGAAGGCGTGGAGCCCTGGAC
>CAYSNA010000803.1:0-1900 GCA_964432185.1 uncultured Cytophagia bacterium | reverse complement strand
CTCCGGGCGCTGCGTGTTCATCCAGATGCCGGCTTCCGGGATAAAATTTGATAATTTTGACAGCAAGGTAACGAGAAGTTTTTCAACCAAATTGACGTGATAGATTTGGCCATTTTTCGTCGGGACAAATTTGGCATCGGCGCCGATGTCTCCGACTCGCTTTTGAATTTCATGATCCAGCTCGGCGTCAAAATCAATGGTATTCTGCGGATCCTGCAAAAGCTGCTGATACGGTTTTTGCCGATACGGCACATTGGCATAGGCGAAAATAGTTTTGTTCAACAGCGAATCCAGTTTATCGGGATGATATTTAGCCGACAGCTCCAGCAGCTTGAGCAGATAAATGATCTGATGATCGCCCCAATAACCGATGTACGACCACGCGTCGTTCGGATCCAGTTCCTCCCAGTCAAAACCGTCGCGGGTGACGCGATAGGGATTGTAGCCATCTACCGTGGAGGCATTGACGAATTTGGCGATCATGCTTTCGATGTACTCGGGAAACGAGAGCGCCAGCGCTTCCCAGTTTTGAAAAATATCCCGCCAGTTGCCCTGGTAGTTGAGCAGCTTGTCGCCATGTTCATTTTTTATATTGATGGAAAAGACGTTCCACGGTCGGCTCGGATCGCCATGCCGACGGCCAAAGGTGAGCGGCATGTATTCGTAACACAGTTTTTCCAGCGTCGGATTGGATTGATTGGCGCACAGGGATAACAGCTCCGAATAGCGAATTGTTTGCGGAAGGTTATCCAGGAACGTTTGAAATGTCGCCGCAAGCGGTCTGTTCGCAGTTTTGACAAAAGAGATAAAATCCGCTAAAGTGACGGTATAGCCGTCATCAAAAATGCCGCCGCGCATGACGTTAAACAGGACGTTGGAAAAATGCCGCATGCACGACAGTTCGTCAGCCGTTTTTTGCAGGCCATCCGCGTTGGCGACGATCTTGACAAGATTCTCCGTGCCGATCTCAACATCCTGCTGTATTTTTTTGACGATGTCCTTATCCTGAATCAATTGGTTCAATGCCGCAACATCGGATGAATCTTTATTGATATCGGCGGCCAGATACCACTCTTTTTGCTTCTCGGGTTGCAGCACAAAATCCGTCTGAACAAAATAGGCGCCGCGCGCCGCTTTGATGTCCGTTTCCTGCTCCACCGCAAGCCCGTTGCGGAACTTGTCGAGCTGTTTTGTGCTCAGCAAAATTTTACACGATTCCAAGCCGCTCGACCACACCGTCGTCACTTTCAGCGCTTCGCTCGGCTCGGCTTTATCCGTCGGGATGGAGCTCATGCGGAAAATCCCAAGTTTGGTTTCCGGCAGCAGTTCATTTTTTTTGTAGCCATCCGCCAGTGTACTGTACTCCAGTTGAAACCGGCGATTGATACCGTACGGGAGAATATTCTGGATGCCGTCGAGCAGCGTGATGGATGCATTTGAAACATCATTATTTATCACGGTGGACTGTTTGATAAAGCCAAATTTTTCGCTGTTTTTCCAGGCATAACGAAAGGTCAGCTTGAGATCGTTGTTGCGCTCTTCAAAGACAATTTTATTGCCGTAAATATTTTTATAGATGCTGCGTTGAATGGAATAGACGCCGTTGTGGTTCAGAGAGAACGGTTCCCATAAAAATTGCTTTTCGTTTTTCGGTATGAGGAGGATGGTCTTGCTTCCCGTTTGGTCGGCGGAGTCGTGAATGCGATCGTCTGTATAATAGGGAAAAAGCGCGTTGTCGGGATTGATGCGGCCGGCTGTGAGCGCGCCATTGCTGGAGATGAACATCCAGTGATCGGAATCGCTGACGATGCTCATAAAAAAGGGCGGCATGTGATCATAATTGGTAATTCGATAAAATCGTTCGCCGTCAAGCTCAACATAGCAGCCGTTGATTTTTTTG
>CAYSNA010000802.1:0-1902 GCA_964432185.1 uncultured Cytophagia bacterium | reverse complement strand
CTAAAAAATAAAATATTAATTGGCATTGATCCGGGCAGAACCAGTCATACAGGCATCATCTATTCTCCTGACCGAATGCCTTTGACCAATGCCATGTCTATTAAAAATAATCGAACCGGCTTAGCAAAATTGGAAAAAATCATCAAAAATATCATGACAAAATATCCAGATAATCAAGTGATATTCGCCATCGAAGCCTCGGGCGAATATTGGAAGCCGCTGTGGCACTATTTTACGCAGCGATCGTTTGCAACGATCTATGTTCCGCCGTTATTTGTCAAACGGACTCGGGATTTGGATGATTATACGCCCCGATCCAACGATCCCAAGGATGCGGCTCGCATCACCAATCTGGCTTATGAGGGGCGCTATTTTACCAAGCCGAACCAGCCCGAGGTATTCATTAATTTGCAACAGACGGTCAAAATCTGGGAACAGGTCACCAAAGAAGCAACCCGGACCCATTTACGCATTCGCTCGTTGTTGGACAAATTTTTTCCCGAATACATCACGGTTTTTTCTAATGTGACGGGCGCGGCTTCGTTGAAAGTATTACAACGCTGGCCATTTCCTGGCGATCTGTTAGGGGCGGATAAAATTGAATTGATCCAGCTCATCAACCAGGCCAGTGGCTCTCGGTTAGGTGAAACAGCCGCCACCCAGTTGCTTAATCTGGCGGAGGCCAGTATTGGTATCACCATTGGCATTGATGGGGGACGTTCCAAATTAACCAGACTAATCGACCAGAGCAACTTTTACAAACAGCAGTTGACGCCATTGCGTCGCGAGCTGAGAACGCTGATCGGACAAATCGATTATGCCTGGCGAATTATGACGCTGCCCGGGATCGGCTTAATTAGTACCGCTCGCTTGTTAGGTCATCTGGGCGACTTGAACAATTTTGACAAGGTGAACAAAATACTCGATTTTGCTGGGCTGGATTTAATTGCCAGCGAATCCGGCCAATTCAAAAGTCGACGCCAGATCTCGCATCGGGGCCAATCAGGACTCCGCTGTATTCTCTACGAGATGAATTGCCATTTCGTTCGCTTTCCCAATACTGCACGGCGAAAATTCCTGAAATGCCGCATCAATAATAAACTTTATCGCCAGGCGATCGTGGCGGCAATTCCCCATCTGGTGCGAACCATTTTTGCGGTGGTCAAAGGCGATCAACTTTATCAGCCGCCGCAAGCCAATGATCCATTGCTTAATGAGATCAATTTTTTAGAAACGGTATTAAAACAACAGCGAAAACAACTTAAAAAAGCAGCCTAAGCTCGATTTAATATAGTTTCTTGTTCTTTGGCAATTTCAAATCATTCCTTAACATCGCTTGATGTTTTGAATAGCTGTTACAGCGATTCATCGAACCTGAGCCGCATAACAATTATCAGGGCAGGTGAAGTGACGTGAGATGGACTGCGGGATCCTGACAAAACAGGATAACCCTTTGGTGGAGATTGCTCACTTTGCCTGTCTTACTTGATCGGATGAAGTAATTTGGAGACACCGGATCAACAAAAAAATTAAACCGGTGAATCTCGAATGATTGCCAGTTTGGGTCGTAAGAGCTTGTCCAAATAACGTGGAACCAGGCATGATCGACTTGCCCTGATGATTGAACTTTCGGTAACACCCCATTACTTGACAAAATTTATGCTGACTCTAAGATGGATACGTACGCCCTGTAACTGATAAAAATGCCAAAATATCAAGAAAATATATCTATTTTACAATCAAAAACCAATTCCTTCAGAGGAAATAGCTAATAAAATATTAAAAATTTCTCTTGACTTTTATATACCAGTCCATCTTGCTATTTGAAATCTCCCACTGATGATATACTCCTGCTGATTTTTTTCAAGTTTATTATTCTCGGCTGTCTTATCATCTGAGGGG
>CAYSNA010000801.1:0-1929 GCA_964432185.1 uncultured Cytophagia bacterium | reverse complement strand
TGCCGCGATCTCAATTGCTTTTGGATGGCGCGGCATCCGCGGGCGCCGTATGATTTATTTGACGGCTGGCGCTCCAACAGCGAGTCGCGCGGCGGCCAGTTTAAAAATTACCACGAACTCCGGACTTATTACGTCGGTATGGGCGGCCACAAAAATACCACAACGCGCTTTCGGCGCTACACCGGTCACGGCGATCGACCGCTGCTGCCGGAACACGATTTGACCGATCCGCAATTTCTGTTGCAGCCGAACAAAACGTATAAAATATCCATCGTCGTGTGCGATAATGTCATTCAATTTTATCGTGATGATAAATTGGTGTTCGATATTGTCGACCCGCAACCCTATCGTTCCGGCTGGTTTGGTTTTCGCACGGTGTCGAACCACCTCAGAATTGATAATTTTCACGTCTATAAAATTGAACCGACTCGCGCACCAAGCAAGCCGGAGCGCCTCGCCAAGGCTTTTAATTTGAATAAAGGTTTGATAGAATCCGGCAGTCGTCGCGGCTGGCGGCCACAGACGCTTTTTCAACACGGCGACTCTTTTCTCTCCGAGCGCACGGTTTTTCGCGATCCATTAACCGGCTGTCAGATTTGGCGCATGAGCAGCGATCCGGCTGTGGAGAGCAACGAATACACGGACATACCGGTGTGGAGCGCCGATGGCAAAGTGCTGATGTTCGTCACGTCGCGAAACGGCTCGAACGAGCGCTGGTTGATGAACGCGGACGGCTCGAATCTGCGGCCGCTGTCGGCAACCCTGGATATTCCCAATGGCAAAGGCGTGTGGAGCGACAAATACCCGGACATTCTTTATATCGTTGAAAACGACACGCTTAATGGCCACATCACCGCGACGCATATTTTGACCGCCAATGTGCTGACCGGCGACAAAACGAAAATCGTCAGCGTCAATCGCGATCTTGGCGTTATGCAGCCGCCGCATCCGTCGGAACATTATTTTCTTTTTGGCGATCACATGGACGGCGCCTGGACCGACAAGGAACATCCCTCCCGCGCTTTTGTGGTGGATCGCAAAGGGCATGTGTCGGAAATTTTGTTTGAAAAATTGTATCATCGGCTTCGCTTCACCAAATCGCCGGATGCGCGACTCTTTTTTAATTTTGACAAACCTCGCACCTCGTGGACCTGCCTGCCGGATGGTTCGGACCGGCGGGAAATCCCGGTCAATGGCGGTCACCCGGACTGGATTGAGGGCGGCGAGTGGCTCATTTTTAATGCGCGCGAAGAACTGCCCGACGGCACGAAAAATTTTGATTTGTCCTACGATGCTATTCGTTATGACGGCTCGGAGCACCGTATGCTTTATCCCTGGGGCGGCCATGCCTCCACGTTAATGGACGGCCAACACATCGTCTGTGATGGCGGCCCGGGCGCCGGCTCGGTCAACGTTGTGGCGATTGACAGCGCCAACACCAGCCACACGCTTTTTTATAATCACACGTCCAGATACGACCACTCCAACACCTGGCACCCGAATCATCACAGCACGCATCCGCACCCCAACAGCAGCCCGGACGGCACAAAAATTTTATCCAACAGCGATGTGATGGCAGAATTCTCGGATATTTTTGTCTCTATCGCCCGTTATCCCGATCCGCCGCAGAATCCGACAGCGCAGGTTCGCGGCAACAAGGTTATGCTGCAGTGGAAAAAACCGGCGCAGAGTCGCGAAACCATGGGCTATCTCGTTTATAAAACATCTCGCAGTGGTTTGAATTATGAGCGCATCACAGATGAACCGATCACCGAGACTCGCTGGTCCGGTCCGCGCTCTAACAGCGCGGCCTATTATGTCATCACTGCTGTTGAACACAGTGGACTGGAAAGCCGGCCTTCAACCGAATTTTTTGAACGCGGCAACTCAAACTGGTCCGGCCCCATTCGCCTGGCTATCGAGGCGGAG
>CAYSNA010000800.1:0-1938 GCA_964432185.1 uncultured Cytophagia bacterium | reverse complement strand
TACTCCATCGCGGAATATTTGCGAGTAGTGGACATCGCGATAGAAGTATCGGATGTTGTTCCATGTGGGTTTTTTAGAATTCATCCCCTGCGGCAAAATGGGTAGCTTCTCGATATCATCCTTGGCCATATTCATGCGGATCTTTCGTTCGATAAGCGACACTATCATCAATGCCACAAAATAGAGAAAGAGCATGGCTTCAATGCGTTTCTCTTTCTTTATAAAAACAGGGGCTACTTCCAGAACAGTTTTTTGGGTATACATTCGCTTTTCAAGGAACGGCTGGCTTTTGTATTTTCTTAATACTTCACTGGCGTCAAGTGCCGTATTGGTAATCAGGGGAAAGACCCCATCTGTTTTTGCCGCTTCGGCAAGGGCCTGCTTGTTTAATTCCCACTGAATGCTATGCGTAAATTCCCATTTATTTTTGTAGACGCTTTTTAATAGGCAAGGCCGGCCGGGTGATACCTTCACTTTAACCTGCTTGCGCTCGGTTACTATCTTAACCCCGATGAACTTGTTGACCTCCTTGCAAATGTGATCGACGGCCGCCTTGATCTCTTTTTTAGTCTTTAAATGATAGGCATTTAGTTTCGGCGATAGCTTTTCTAATTTTTCAATCGCATGCTCTATTTTTTTTCGTCTTCGGCCTTCATCTTCTTCTTGTTTTGAGCTGCTGTGAACAAAAATGATTCGAAAACCTTCTTGGGTCCGTTCGGCCTCATATGTTCTATAGATGTTCATCTCAGCTTTCTTACGAGAGCTCTCGATGCTGAAAGCCTCTTTCCATGTTGCATCGTTTCCTTTCAGATAGGTTAAGAACCCTTTGACTTGCTTTCGATCCTTCGGAACGATAGTGATAAAAAAACCGCCATTTCCTGAAATATGGACTAAATTCTGATGGCTGCACAACTTGCAATCGGCGACGTAGATAAAATCTTCTTTTTCCAATAAAGTACGCAGGCCGTTCCAGTTCGGTATGTGCGTGACATCATCAGTAGTATTGCCGTCAAAGAGCTTGTAGCTGAGCGGAACATGCCCATCTGCCGTGATATTCAAACCAAATACGATTTGCTTGCAGTCGGGCCGGAAATCCTTATTGTGGCCATGCTTGAGCTGGACCGCTTCCGAATCGGGGGTGTCGTACTTGCCAATGAACGTCACCGTTGTGCTGTCATTATGAATTTCATTGGTAAGCAATTTGTGAACAGCAATAGCGTTACCGGATACTTCGGTCATTAGCGAATGGCGGTCTGAATGAAAAAGCGCCGAAAGGGCCCTGGCGAGTCGATCATCATTGAAAAGGACCGCCGCCACAGGATCTGCGACAAGACCATCACAATATTTAGACAGCCATTCTTGAACCTTGTACAGCGGCTTGTTCTCGCATATGATGTTCGCCGTTAATATGCATAGGCTTTCAGCATGATCCGCAAGACTTCCGGCTGTTGCCGGGACATACTTTGCAAAGAGATGGAACAGGTCAAGTTTATCCATGAAATGCTTGACCATTGGCAATACATCGACCTGGTTGAACCGAGTTTCAAATTGCTCCATTGCACCCCCTCACGTCTCATTTACGGGGCGTTATAGAGTGTTTTAAGGTCAAAGTCTAGATTTTTTTATATCGTGTTATATTTGGCCATTACGAGCTTTATTGGGGCTTTTCCCATTTATCGATGAAATTTATTTCGTGTGGTGCGAAATGTAAGCTTTAAGGCCCTAAACAACCCTTCTTTACTATCCTTTTATATATAAATACAAACTGTTGCTTGGGTCTGACCCCGACAGCCGACAGCCCGACCCCGACAGCACCCGACAGCCCCCGACAGCTCCGACAGCGATGGCACTTGACGCCACAACCTGCATGGCGTCCCGGCAAAGAGGCTTGACTCGATTCACGACTCTTGCTAGAAACGACGTCATAGCCTCGGACCT
>CAYSNA010000799.1:0-1940 GCA_964432185.1 uncultured Cytophagia bacterium | reverse complement strand
AACGCCGCTGTTGGTGACGAACTTTTGATGCGTTTTGAAAAACTCGATGCCATGCCGCAGGATGCGCCCATGGCGACTGATTCCGATATATCCTTATCACAGCGATTTGTCATCAAATCTGTTGCGACAGAAAAGGAGTTTGGCCGCTTCAATTTAAAAAACAGCCAGGTGGAACCCTACTCGGCATTTTTGTCGCTATCGGTGTTGAGTCAGATGCTCGAACTGCCCGGCAAAGCCAATATGCTGCTGGTAGCCGAGCGACCGGATAGCGAGTTGTCGCCTGGCAAGTTGACGGACGAGTTGTTTAAAATATTCACGCTGAACGATGCCGGACTGGCTCTGAAAAAAAATGAAAATAACGTCGAGTTGCGCTCTGATCGTATTTTTCTCGATTCGCCTGTCAGTCAAAAAATCAGCGCCAACATGCCGGATGCGCGGCCGGTATTTGCCTATTTCGTCAACCAGCTGCGAGTTGGCCGTCAGTCAACGCCGTATTCCTTTGTCTCTTCGGCTGATGTGGTGGGGCGGACAGACTTGAAATCGGACGACATGATTATCAACCGATGGCTGGCGGACGACCTCAACGCGCGCCCGGGCGATAGGCTGGAGTTGACCTATTTCGTCATTGGCCCAATGCGCACGCTGATTGAAGACACCACCGTTTTTCGCATCAAAGATATTGTGCCGCTCGCCGGCCGATACGCCGATCGCGATCTCATGCCCGATTTCCCCGGTTTGTCCGATGAAGAAAACTGTCGCGATTGGGAAGCCGGTATTCCGATCGATTATGATAAAATCCGCGACAAAGATGAAGTCTACTGGGACGACTATCGCGGTACGCCTAAAGCGTTTGTGAGTCTGGAGACCGCGCAAAAGCTGTGGGGCAATCGTTTTGGCACAATGACGGCTATTCGTTTTGCTTCCGAGGATATTAGCGTTGTGGAGGAAAAACTAGCAACCTTGCTCGATCCGGTCGATTTTGGATTTGTCTTTCAACATGTCCGCGATCAAGGCTTGGCCGCAGGCGAACACTCTGTTGATTTTACCCAGCTTTTTATCGGCCTCAGTTTTTTTCTCATCATCGCGGCGCTGTTGTTGACCGGCTTGTTGTTTGTCTTTGGCGTTGAGCAGCGCTCTGAGGAAACCGGCTTGTTGCTAGCCGTTGGTTTTCAGAATAAAAATGTTCGACGTCTCATTTTATCCGAAGGCCTGTTGCTGGCGGTAATCGGCAGTTTGTTGGGCGTGATTTTGGGACTGGTCTATCACGAAATCATTTTGCTCGCCCTCAAAACCATGTGGTCCGATATTGTCGGCACCTCGGCCCTGCGGCTCAAGATTAAACCGCTGACCGTGTTCATCGGTATTCTGGCCGGTATTCTCATGTCGCTGCTGAGCATGTGGCTGGTGGCGCGCCGGCACGCCAAACAATCCATTGCTGATTTGCAAAAAGGCGCCATGCGTATCGATCAACTATCGATGAAAAAGCCGGTGGTCAGTCTGATCATCGCTGTAATGTCGGTTTTGAGTGTGATCGCTATTTTATTTGCGGTCAATCCCGGCAGCAGCAATTCGGCATCCTCGGCGTTTTTTGCGGCCGGCGGTTTACTGCTCATTGCCGGACTCGCTTTTGCGAATTGTGCTCTGGTGTTTATTGGCCAAAAGACGCGATCACATCTGCTGACGGTACGATCCATTGGCCAGCGCAATAACGCGCGTCGACGCCTCCGCAGCCTGACCTTGATCGGCATTCTCGCATCCGGCGTGTTCATCACGTTTACGGTTGGCGCCAACAGAACCAGTCCGCTGCAAAATGCCGAAAAACGATCTTCGGGCACGGGCGGCTTTGCCTTGTGGGGCGAGTCTGCCTTTCCAATTTTGCGTGATTTGAATAGTGACGCCGGGCAGGATTTTTACGGTTTCGAAAGAGGTGAAGCGACTTT
>CAYSNA010000798.1:0-1944 GCA_964432185.1 uncultured Cytophagia bacterium | reverse complement strand
AAAGAAAAAAGATTAACGACCTGATCACGGTTGACTTTCCACCACATTCACGAGTTTATTCAATAGACTTTTCTGGTGATGTAAAAAAGGGGCAATTTGAATTTCAAATTGCCCCTGCAGATGTATTCGACAGAGAATTATGGACCGCTGACAAATCCCTGATTGTGTCCTTGATTATGACCCTGATCGTGCGTACACGGCAGCGTGCGATAAAACGACACAACATTATAGTACAGTTTACCGTCAACGACCGCTTCGGTGCGAACGCGGGTCATTTGACCAATTTCCAGACCGTAGACGCGGGTCGTGGCAATGCCTTCGTCATCGGTCACGTCCATCGTCGGATCCACATAACCGGGCCCGAGTACGACGGTAAAGGTCACATCAATGCCGACGATGGGATTATTGTCGGCATCCATCAATTGACCATGCAGATACGGATTCGGATCAGAGCCGCGGCCGAGGATGTCTTCGCTGGCCGTATTGATCAGGCGCACATCCGGCATGGTATCGGACGAGGTCACTGAAAATCCAATCTGCGGACCGCCATCGAGCAAATCGATGCCGGGATCGTACACAAAGTTGCGGTTGACATCAACAACCATATCATAGTCACCGGGCCACAAGCGAAGCGGCTGATAGTAACCGGATTTGGTTTCAGCACGCACGCGGAACAGATCGATGGCGCCGGAGCGTTCATTCATCTGCACATAAGCCGGCATCTGGTGCGTACCAACGGTTCGAACCGTTACCAACTGGTCATCCTGGCTCCAGGTGGATTTATGCGGCGTGACAAAGACCGGCACCCAGTGCGGCAAGGGCAGTTGCCAAGTCGTCAGATCGGACGGCCGGACGCTCGGATCGACCTGCGCAAAAATCGGTTCCAGATCATCAAAGGTGTTTTGCACCATACCCATCATGTCCGCAGCAATATCAACCACAATGTGATCGGCGCCTGGTGCGGCCTGAACAACCAGACCGGAAATACGAACATCAGAGACCACATCATCTTGAGTATATTCACCAAAAGTCGGCGACGATATCATAACTGCCGACAGGGGCCGAAGCCGACCAAACGATCGTGGCGCCAATGTGGCCATTGGCATCGGGAACAACTTTTTCGACAGCACCGGAGACATCGACCAGCGCATCACCGACCTGATAATTATTCGAATCATCTACGACCAAAAGCTGAACCGTATCGGCTTTGATATGCCATGCCATAGCATAAACATCCTGGCCGACCAGTGACGCTTTTCCTTTAAAGATGGAATTCTCATCAAAGGCATGCACCTGAGGATCCGGAGAAATGTCATTGACAATTTCAAAACAGACCTCATATCGGTACCATGGATCATGTTTGGGCGGCTGAGTGATGAGCACGGTATACTCACCGGACATATCAACACGGTTGCCGTTCACATCGGTACCCACATGATAGAAAATCGGTAAATTGGTAATTTTACCGTCGCGGTCCGTGACCACGACAGCGCGTTTGATCGAGTTCTTGCATTCAGGACATCCTTCAATCACCTCGATGTTGGTCTGCTCCAGTGGAATCAGGCCGTCGATGGAGAGAAAAATGTCTTCATAGGTGTAAAACGTTGTTTTTTCAAGCCCCGATGAATTGGTAAGTGCCGTAAGTTCGAGCTGTCCAAAGTTGCTGATACCCAGGGGCTCATCAACCTGGTTAGTGCTACAGGTCACCAAAAACAGCGAGGCAACAGCGAGTAAAGCGACGACGACAAGTCGTTTGGATTTGGAGACGTTCATTTTATCCTCCCGTGGAATAATGATAGTGTGCTGCCTCTCAGAAAAGTGATGCCAAGCTCAAGATAATTAATTATTCAATTAAAAGTGAATCAAGTAGTCGTCCTCATCCCTCCTTTCAGCTTTTGATTTTATAAAATCAAAAGCCTCCTTGTAGATAAACGAGTTGCGTTT
>CAYSNA010000797.1:0-1949 GCA_964432185.1 uncultured Cytophagia bacterium | reverse complement strand
CTCGATGGCGTCTCCATGTACGCTCGGGTAAATGAAATCACTGGTATTCTTGGTTCCAGCGGCTGCGGTAAAACCACGCTGTTGAAAAATCTCATTCGCCTGTATTACCCCTGGTCCGGTTCAATCAAATTATTCGATCAGGAAATAACCGACATGGACGAACCGGAATTTAATGAACTGCTTTTGAAAATCGGCGTGCTTTTTCAAAACGGCGCACTGCTGAATTCAATAACCGTGGCGGAGAATGTCTCCATCCCTCTGGAGCAGCACACGACGTTGCCGAGAGAAATTATCGATCGTCTTGTGCGCATCAAGCTGGGGCTTGTCGAGCTGGACCACGCCATGACCAAACTGCCGTCCGAACTCTCCGGTGGCATGCGCAAACGGGCGTCGTTGGCGCGCGCCATCGCGCTCGATCCGCCGCTCTTATTTTGTGATGAACCCAGCGCCGGACTCGATCCGGTCACCTCGGAAGCGCTCGATCGACTTTTATTAAAAATGCGCGATGATCTTGGTATGAGCATTGTACTGGTATCGCACGAACTCGCCAGTATTCATCGCATTGCTGATAGTATTGTTTTCCTCGATGATGGACAGTGCCTGTTTAGCGGGCCGATCACGGAAGCAAAATCGGCCGGTATTGAAGAGATCGATCGGTTTTTTTCGGTTGGAAAATTTGAGTAGAACAACACCCGGCCGGTTTTCTGCAACCGACCGGGCGCGCTGCCAAATGCAGCCTCCCTCCGTAATTATTGTCGTAACCGCCGCGGCCCTTTTGTGAACAGCGCATAAATACAGGGAATGACCAGCAGCGTAAAAAAGGTTGAGGTCATCAAACCGCCGGCAACCACGGCGCCGAGCGGTTGCAGCGCCTCGCCGCCTTCACCGAACGCCAGGGCGATGGGCAGCATACCGAAAATGGTTGTGAGCGATGTGATGAGAATCGGCCGCAATCGCGTGGCGCCGGCCTTGACGATCGCTTCCATCTTGTCCATACCGCGGTGTTGCAACTGATTGATATAATCCACCAAAAGAATACCGTTATTGACGACAATGCCCACCAGCATGATCATACCGAGCAGCGCATTCATACTGAGCGACGCGCCGAAAATCAGCAATCCCGCATACACGCCAATCAGCGCCAGCGGAATCGTCATGGCAATGATGAACGGCTGGCCGAACGAATTGAATTGCGCTCCCATAACCACATAGACCAAAAAGATGGCGATCACCAGCGCAATCATCAGGCTCCTGAAGGAATCGGCAATACCTTTGGATTGCCCACCAAACGCCAGATAATAATCCGGCGGCAGTGTCAATGATTGCATCTAAGCTTGAACCTGCGTGCGCACGCCCATTTGCTATACGCCGGCCACATCTGCTTTAATAATGACAAAGCGCTGCTGGTCAAAACGCCGGATGTTGCTCGGGCCTTTCTCGTAGGCGACCTGAACGACATCGCCAAGTTTATAGATGATTCCCTGCACATTGCTGATTGGCAGCGCCATCAGCTCCTGTACGTTTGATAATTTGGCGGTATCGATCTTGACGGCGATATCGTATTCCTTGCCAAATGTGCTCAGTTTTGACGCCGTGAGTCCCTGCACTGCCTGGCCGATGGTCGCGGTGATGGCCGGCGTTGGAATGCCGAGCTGTGCCGCGCGTTCGTAATTCAGGCGCAATCCAAATTCCGGCAAATTTTCCTGCAGCGTGCTGGTCAAATTCACCACGCCGGGAATTTGCTCCAGCTTGTCAATGGCCGCTTCCGCCAGCTCGCTGAGCACGGTTAGATTTTCGCCAATAATGCGGACATTCACCGGCTGCTGCTCCATACCTTCGGTGGCTGTCGATTGTTTGATGACGACCTCGGCGCTCGGAATGCTGGTCCAGCGCCGGCGTATCCGCTCCATTATGGTTTCGATGTCGGTCACAAACCCCGGTTTGATCGA
>CAYSNA010000796.1:0-1950 GCA_964432185.1 uncultured Cytophagia bacterium | reverse complement strand
GGTCGGTACTGCCAAGGCTGGTATCAAGGGTGCGATCTCGTTAAAGTTTTCACGCATTACAAAATAATCACCTTCGTTAAGCGATTTTACTAAACTGCAGTTGTGGGATATTATGAACATTTTTCCCCTGGCGCCATTTCTAATTTCTCTTGAAACGGATGGTCTCAAACCGACATTGCACGACTATGCCCGCATCAGCGCCGTACTGAACACTGGCGGATCGTGGACAATCCGGCGTTTGCGTGACAGTCTTGTCGCTATTTTGGCCAGGGATGAAGATCAGGAAGAGCTGCTGCAACGACGGTTTGATGATTTTTTTAATGCCGAATTGAATGCTGATCACATTTTTAGTGATCTTGATTTACAAAAAGCTTTAGACGACCTGCACACTCTGGTTCAAAAAAAACCACCGCAAAAAAGACAGAAACCTAGTAGAAAAATTCGTACCACGCAACCGGATCAACCAGAACCAAGATTCCGAATACCGGTATGGCTCATAATCAGCATCGCAGCGCTTGTGTGCCTTTTATTATTCATACTCCTTTCAGATCGCGAACCTATCGAAACAGCAAAGCCCATTCTATCCGTCACACCGGAAATTCTCACCTTTGAATTTGATGCTCCCGCAGGCACCCAAACGAAATCCATTGCACTGACCAACATAGGTCAAGGTCAACTAGTGGTAGAGCTCGTTCTAGAGAGCGATTTGAATGGCATATTTAGTACCTTTCCAGACGGTACCGTCATCGCTATTGAAAATAGCGAAACGCGCACGATATCTATCACCTGTGATGCCGCGGTAATGCAAAGTAGCGCTCAAACTGCCTCGCTCCGAATTTTTAACAATAGTGAGCAAACATCACGACGCGTGCCACTGAGAGCGACTATATCAATCACTGATCCGCTAGTCGAAGAACCTCCCAAACGTGTGCGACTCTACACCGACATCCCCTATGTTCAAGATATTTCATACGCACCGATCTCCAATGCAAACCAATGGAAAACCTGGGCAGCGCTGGCCCTACTCTTTCTTCTCAGTTCTTTGCTCTACAGCCTGTTCTTGTGGCGTTGGCGTAAAATCCCGCAAGATAGGCCGGCAGAATTTGATGAAAACGGTCCGCGCTATTTCAGCCCGGGAGCCATTGGCGGCACGCCGGAGCCGCGATTGGATAAAGCGCTCCTCGATCAACTTGCTGATTCCATGGGCTATTTCATCAGCGAACAAGCCGGTAAAGTTCTTGACGTGCCATCGTCCATAAAAAAAACCGGCCGCAGCGGCGGTGTTCCGGCGTTGACATTTTTCAAACGCAAGCAGGTACGGTCTCTGCTCATTCTCGAAGATAACTGGAGCGAAGCGCGTGACTGGAATCCTGCGGCACGGGAACTTGCCGCCGGTATGAGTCAGCGCGGCATTCCCGTGGTATACGGCACGTTTGACGGTTCGCCCGAACTGTTCAAAACAACGGACGGCGCCACGCACCGGCTCGACGATTACGAAGACCAGCGCCGCGGTATTCTCCTGTTGATTTTCACAGACGGCAAAGGCATTGACCGGCACGACCGAACCTTTGTCCTTGAAGCGCTGGCACGTTGGCCCATGATCGCCTGGATGGAATTGCGTGAGCCGCAATCCTGGGACGACACCTCGAAATTGCCGGGGATGTACAACATACCGCTTTATCCGGCCACTCCGCAGGGATTATTACGCGCCATCACTCGTTTTCTCACCGAGCAAAGCAGCAGCGAGGATGAATCGCAAAATGCTGAACACCGAGAATCACTTCCAAACGCGGCAGACATGAGTTTGGATGCCTATGTCGAGGCTTCTCTTGGCGATGCGCTGCTTTGGGCACAAGCCTGTGCCATGATGCCGCTGAGCATCAGCCTCAGTCTGGCAGAAGAGCTGCGACAAAAATTCCATCCCGACCTACCGCCGCATCGCATCGAGCG
>CAYSNA010000795.1:1020-1951 GCA_964432185.1 uncultured Cytophagia bacterium | reverse complement strand
CATGATCCTCATTCATGGCGACTAGGCCTCGGTGGATGAATCTTTGGAGGAGTGAACGAACATGAAGCTGTTCAAATTAACCGTGATGATGGTCATGTGTCTTTTTTTGCCGGCCATGACGGTCTTGTCACAAACAAACGTTAAAGTCGATCCGGCCAGTGTCAGCGCAGATGTCGGTGAAACGTTTACGGTCCACATCGAGATCGAAAATACAAACAATCTCCGCGGCATATCGGTGAAAATTGCGTTTGATCCGGCTGTCATTCAGGCGAACAAAGTGACCTCCGGCGGATTCATGCAGAGTTTTGGGCAAACCTTTGCGTTTTCCGATAAAGATAATCAAGAAGGGTGGGTGCAGTACGATGAATCCATCCTTGGCAGTGGCGACATGGGGCAAGGCAGCGGCACGGTGTGCAAGATTGAATTTGAAGCGATCGGCCTCGGCTCAACAGCGCTGACTTTTGACACGGCTGATTTGCGTGATTTTGATAATATGCCCATCACATGCACTGTACAAAACGGCGCTGTGCTCGTTGGTGGGTCCGCTGTTGTCGTGCAGCTGTATGCCGCCCTCGAAGGCCCGTTCGATGCGGCCAACGGCATCATGCGCACAGATCTGGTTGACCGTAATCTGGTGCCGTTAACGTCTCCGTACAACACCGCGCCGCAAACGGCCGCTACTATCCCGGAGGACGTTGTTGATTGGGTGCTTGTCCAATTACGAGCCTCAGCCGCCGGCTCCACAGTTGCGGCAAAGTCCTGTTTTTTGAAGAATGATGGCGCCATCGTTCAAGCTGATGGGCAGGTCAATCTCACATTTATGAATGTCGATGAAGGCACTTATTATATCGTATTGTCGCACCGCAATCATCTCGCCGTCATGAGCGCCAACGTCCTTGCGTTGAGCGGAACGGCGACGTAATTGAAATCG
>CAYSNA010000795.1:0-1010 GCA_964432185.1 uncultured Cytophagia bacterium | reverse complement strand
GCGCGTCGGCCTCCGATCTCTATGGCGGTCAGGCCAAATTGTTGAATGCCACTCCGCCGGTCTACGGCCTGTTTGCCGGCGATGGCGACGCCAATGGCCAGATAAACCAGACCGATGTCAATGGCGTGATACAACATCGTGATGCCCTCGAATACTCGCCTTTTGATTTTAATCTGTCCGGTCTCGTCACAATTAGCGATGTGGACAAGGCCAACGCCAATGGCGGCACATCAACCAAAGTACCGGCGAACTAGGAGGACATGATGAGAATTGCGATAACGATTTTACTGGCGCTGGTGCTTTCTTCTGTAACTTTGGCCAATGTGGCTGATCTGAGCATTGAAAATGAGCGCGTCGACGGCGATGTGTTTAAATTTGAAATCTCTATCCAGCGCGGCGATGCCTGGTCCGGTGACGGCCTCGGCCACGCGGATTTTTATTTTGATTATAATGCAAATGGTTTGGGCACTGACGTCACGGCCGGCAATCTGCATCCGGCGGTTGACGGCAACAGCGCCTATACGCTTACTGCCGAGATCAACGGCGGCCTGCTTCACCTCAAAATTGATTTCCAGAATGGTGGCGGTGTGCCCTGGTTGCCGGCATTAAATCTGGCGGAAAATATATGTACGGTTGAGATGAATATTATCGATGCTTCAGAAATGTCCGAGCTGCAATGGGATGTTCTCAACACCGGCGTTTTGGGCACGGATATGGCCTCCATCCAGGAGACGTTTCAGGGTTCCGGTGATATTTCGCTGCCGGTCGAGCTGACCTCATTTGAAGGCCGATATGTCAACGGCATCGTTGAACTCTTTTGGCGAACCGAGAGCGAATTTCAAAACTGGGGCTTTTTTGTCTACAAAAGTGACCAGGCCGACGGTGTGTATGAACGCGTCAATGCGACGATCATCAAAGGCGCCGGCTCATCGACCATGCCGCACATGTATACTTTTGTGGATGAGCGTGTGGCGGAAAACTCGATCTATTATTATCTGCTCGAACATGTT
>CAYSNA010000794.1:0-1951 GCA_964432185.1 uncultured Cytophagia bacterium | reverse complement strand
GCGTGGACACAAGGCGACCGTTGGCATCAAAAACCTGCAGCTCGACAAACATGGGAGCCGGAATGTGATAGATGATCTTGGTCATCGGATTAAACGGATTCGGGTAATTTCGTATCACATTCCACTCTTTTGTCGTGTGCGCCTTTTGGGGTTTTGCTTCAACAAATGTCGGCAGCGAAATCGTCGGCCCGCAGGTCCAGGGCTCTTGTCCGTATTCAAAAGCGCCGATGTCCGGCGCGGCGCCGGCAAAGCCGTCGGTGATACCGGGAATCTCGACGCCCCTGTCAATCGCCGGGCTGGTTGACGACACGGTCAAAAACGGCGCGGGCAGGTCGCCGCTCTCCACAAACAAAGGATCGTCGGTAATGGTATTCTCCCCCTTGGGAACGATGTTGCTGAATAGATTATGATCGATGGTTCCCGCGACATTAAAAATATCATACGAACGCCGATAGTTGCGAAAAATATTATTCTTCATCACAATGTCCGAGTTGGAGGCGCATGGCAGATTGATCAGTCCTTTTGATCCGGAAATGTAGATCGTGTTGTTGTAAAATTCGAGGCCTTGCTGGCGTTCCGACATGTTGATGACCATCCAGTTCGTCGTTTTGAAAAAAACGTTATGATGAATTTTGGCGCGACTGTTGACAATCCCGCAATCGCCAAAATTGCTGATAGGATAGAGCCCGCCGTCAATAAAATTGTGATCAATCTCAATGTTATTGCACGCCATTTCAATGGCGTAGCCGCGACAATCATCCCAGCGGTTGTGATGAATGCGCAGCCCTTTTTGATCCGCCGACAGCGTGCTGCCATTGGATTGCACCGAAATGGTGTTGTTGAATTTACAGTTGAAAATTTCGCTGTTGGTGACATTCGAGTGCCAGAACTCGACGCAAATTTGCGGCGGGAAAATGCCGGGCGCCACTTCCCAGCAGCCTTGCGACGCGGTAAAATGCTCGACGTTGTGCATGACAAAATAATCGACCTTGCCGCGCGGCAGCGTCCACGGCGCATCCGGATTTTGCGACTGGTCCGGGCCCGTCGCCACAATCTTGCCCATCACCTCGTCGCTGTTGAAAGCATAGCCGTTATAGACGTGTACATCAAAACACTCAACGAGAAATTCAAACATGGCCTGGTTGCAGGCAGAGGCGTTGTGGCCGACAAAATCATGAAAGATCGAGTTGTAAATATTGATAAACCGAAAGGCGATCTCGAAATCCACGGCTTTAAAGTTTTTCATCTCCCAGTTACTCGTGCGGCCTCCGTAAATGGCGTATTGAAGCGCGTGTCCGTTGCCGTCAAAAGTCACATCGCTTATTGTGACGTCATCGACGCGAATGGCGCGGAAAATCGGGCTTTTTGTTGATGTGATAATGGTCGCATCCCGGCCTGCGCCAATCAACGTCAAACCGGTTTTCAAACTGACGGGCCCCTCTTCGACAAATGTTCCCGCGCCAATGTTCAGCGTATCGCCCGCCGACGCTGCGGCGATGGCATTTTTAATCGTGAGAAACGGCGCGGCCATCCTTCCATCATTCGAATCATCTCCCGTGCTCGAAATATAGATTGTCTTTGCCAGTGCCGTTTGACATAGAATGACAACAAAAATGAACAGCATTTTCATAGCTTGCCTCATGTTAGATCGAATTAATTTTAATAAATAACCGGAGTGTTAGAACTGAAGCGACTTTAAATGAAAAATCCCTGCCGGGGCGAGCCTGGTTTTAACAATTCCGCGCATGGATGTAAGGGACAAATTCAGGTCAATCGGTTTTCTGTGACGTGATCGTGATGCCACAGTATAAAAAATTTCGAAATAAATGCCAACGAAAAAAGTCTCGGCTCACTGTGGTGACGATCACGATGGTGTTGATGCGATACTGTGCTCACATCCGGGCGCCGTGAGGAGTCCGGATGCTGTCGTTTATCGGCCCCGCACGATCCC
>CAYSNA010000793.1:0-1952 GCA_964432185.1 uncultured Cytophagia bacterium | reverse complement strand
GATATCATCATCGCCCAGCAAAGTTGCGGTTTTTAAACCTGATTTTTTGTAGAACCGGCTGATGGCGATGTCCTCGACTTTGTGTGCTTTGAATTTTTCATGCGGCTGCCTCTTTTTATACGAATCCGCGCGGAACAACATGAACTGTCCGTTTGCTGCGGAAAAGGCCGGATTCTTTGAGCGGCGCACAAGCGGCAGCGGCAGCAGGCTGAGTAAAATCCAGTTCATCAGCGGCACCGATAATTTCTCTCCAAGGCTACCGAGCAGTTGTTTTGGGAAAATCGACAGCAGATCGAGATTATTTTTTTTCTGAAAATCAACCGCGCGAGAGAACACGTTCTCGCCAATGTGAACGTCCGCATCCAGAAATAGGAAAGCTTCGCCGGTCGCGTTTTGCGCCAGATGATAGCAGGCGTGGTTTTTACCCAGCCATCCTTTCGGCAGCGCTGCGCCGCGGATCAATTTTATAAAGTTGAATTTTTTCGCGTATGATAAGACAACGTCAGCCGTCTGGTCTGTCGATGCATCATCATAAATAATGATTTCATGCGGCTGACTTTTGAATGCTGTGATTTTTGCAAGCAGTTGCGTCAGGTTCTCCTCCTCATTTCGGGCGGGAATCAGAACCGAGATTGTGGCGCCGTTTTGCGAGATGTTCTGACGCGGCAGAAAACTGCGGGCCAGCCAATTGGTCATGGCGACAATCAGGCGAATGCCAGCGAATGCGAAAAAAAATATCGACAGAACATTCATTCCTCAACCTGCCTGCTTTTACACTCGTTCGCAAACCTGTTAAAGGCGATATTTATGTCATCCAATACCTCAAACGCCGGTCCAACGTGTTCTTGAACATAAACGGACAACTCTGGATTGATGTTAAAAATGATCTGCACATCGCCAGTTTTTTTCAGGATAAAGTCGAGTCCTTTTTCAAATTTAAAATCCTGTGTATATAAGGTTTGGATTTCCCCTTGTGGAAAAAGAAGCAGCATATTTTGCGGATTTTGCAAAATCTCTGCCGCGTGGTTCAAACTTTTAATAATATCCCGACTTTTTTTCTGCACGGAAAACGCGCCAACTTTTTGCAGGAACGGGTAGTTGCGCAATTGTTCCTCCAGCATCATCACATGGAATTTTCGACTCAGCGTGCGTTTGTTGAGGTGATATTGAATGAATCCATCATACCAGCTAAAGTGATTGCTGATGATGAGCGTGGGCAACCCGCGATCCTGAACATGACCCACAAAACGGATGGATCGAAAATGGCGTTTCATCACCCAGCGGGAGTAAAAATCGAGAAAAACAATCCAGCCCTTTTTGTGTTTTTCCGCAATCATTACAAATGCCCGATGATGGAAATGAGCAAAAAGAAAATCATCTGAACGAAAAACAAGACCCGCGCCGGTTTATTGTCCGTATTTATTTTGAAAATTTCCAGAGCGGATTGAAAGACCAGCCCAAGAACAAACCACATGATAAAATTGTCAATGGGCGGATAACCGATGTCAAACATCCACATGGCCATGATTGGCGCGGCGAATTCGAGAATGAGGTCGTACAGCACCAACAGCAAGGCGCCGGCTAAAATGCGCAGCGCGGCGCTGTCGATGAACTGCCGCACGATGGCGTGTGCGCCGTACGAGAGCACCAGCCAGTTCACCCCGATGATCAGCGGCACGTCGTTGATCTTGAGGCCGAGACTCGTCAAATAAACATAGCGGCCGAACAGATGCCCGGTTTTGACGCCGATCATTTCAGTGATAAACGAAAAAAGAAATATAAAAAGAAAAATAAGAATGCTCTTTGTTTTCCACCCGCGATGAAAGGCGAAAACCACTGCGGCCAAACCTGCGAGCGTTACGGGCGTGATAGCAAAAAACAGATCCTGCGTGTGCGGGATGGAAAACAAAATAATGCCGGGCTTCAGCTTTTCCTTTGCAAGCAAAACAAAC
>CAYSNA010000792.1:0-1952 GCA_964432185.1 uncultured Cytophagia bacterium | reverse complement strand
AAGTACACCAAAGTCTGGGACGAGATAAAATCGGCAAAATAAACCTGTTCTCGATCCGGTTTTTGTACCAGGATGTGATCCCGTTTGGCCGAGTTGAGAATGGATCAACAATACATTGAGTTTTAACGGAACGTGCGCCGAGCGCTGGGGCTCTGGTGCGCGTTCTTTGCCTTTGAATTTGGTTGAGGACAATTACGTCACGATGAACCAGCATGATCTGTTCAAACTCGGGCACATTGAGAAGAACCGGGACGAGTATGGCGACGATTACCAAAAGCTCTCTTTTCTTTCGGACGAGTACGCTCAAGAGCTGTTATCTGTTCGACAAACTCTTTTGGACGATTTGTCCAGTACAGCTCAATTCGGTTATAAAAACACCAAAGTTGATGTGACCAAAATATCCCCCGGCTGCCGATTGTGCGCCGAGGGATTATGGTCATGTCTGTTCATCAACGGATGCTGCAATGCCGCCTGTTTCTACTGCCCGAGCCGCCAGGACAACGAAGGTCTACCGTCCACCAACACAGTCGAGTTTTCGCGCGCCGAGGATTACGTTGCCTACATTGAGGAGTTCGGATTTACCGGCGTCAGTTTGAGCGGGGGAGAGCCGTTGCTCACTTTTGAGAAATCGCTCGACTATCTCACCGCGGTCAAAAAACGTTTTGGCGATCGCATCTATTTCTGGATGTACACCAACGGCTTGCTGTTCACGCCGGACAAGGGTGCACGGTTGCGCGATGCCGGGCTTGATGAAATTCGCTTTGACATCGGCGCCACAGGATACCGTCTGGACTTTCTCAAGCAAGCCGTCGGCGTAATTCCCACGATCACGGTTGAAATTCCCGCTTTGCCCGACAAGCAGGAGACTATGAAACGTCTGCTGCCGCAACTGGTCGAAACCGGGGTCAATTATCTCAACCTGCACCAATTGCGATTGACGCCGCATAATTTTAAGCATCTCACCAAACGGGATTATCGATTCTCGCACGGCGAAAAAGTGACGGTGCCGGCATCCGAATTGGCGGCGCTCGAACTCGTTCGATTCAGTCGTGCAGAAAAAATCGATCTGCCGATTAATTATTGCTCATTTGTCTATAAAAATCGCTTTCAAGGCGCTGGAGCGCGTCGGCGAGCCGCCCGCTCTGTGATCAAGCCGTATGAGAGCATTACCGAAAATGGTTACATTCGGACCATGGCGATAACAGTGAATCACGCCGACAAAGAAAAGATAGTTCACGACCTATCTTCAGCTCAGCTCACGAGATGGCATTTTGACGAGTCGTCCGCGCGTCTTTTTCTCAAGGATGATGTGCTTGCCAGTCTTCCAATTGGCGATGTTGTAGTATCGGTATCATATGCCGAGGCGTCCATGCGACAGCATTTGTCCTATCGTTATCCATTCAAAAAAGTCGAATTGTCAACGGGACGTGAGATCAATATCGAACGTTGGGCAGTGGCCAAAGATGTTCCGGTTTCCCGGGAAAACATCCTGGCGCTTTGGCAAAAGCAGTGTTCGGAAACGGATATCAACACGCATGAAAATCTCTTTACCTTGAATCGATATGAATTTATCCCCTCGGAGCTCGGCGATTATTTCTAGTTCCTGCAAAATGGCTTGACCATTCGCAGCTCTTGCGAGAACAGGCAGTTTGTGTCGTAAGAAGCGAAATGTGCCGCCATCAACTTTTGTGTGTTACAGGGAGTGGCTATGAATCGAAAAAAGTTTAATTTTATCCTGGCGATCTTCACAACAGTGATGTTGCTGTCATGCTCGCGGTACTCGTCCCGCACCTTTTATGTTGATGCCGAAAATGGCAGCGACAGCAATAACGGCTTGAGCGTTAACTCGGCGTGGCAAACGATAAATTTTTTGAATCAACAGGATTTTCAACCGGGTGACCGAATTTTGTTCTTTTCAGGCCGGCCGCATAACGGCACCATCGTGATCGATT
>CAYSNA010000791.1:0-1957 GCA_964432185.1 uncultured Cytophagia bacterium | reverse complement strand
GGCGGTTATGCCGTGGGCGCGTTTAATATCCTCGACTATAATTCCATGCGGGCCGTCGTGAATGCGGCGGATGAGTTGCACGCGCCAGTGATTATTCAAACCTCGGTTAAAACTGTTCTGTTTTGGGGATACGATGCCGTGATCTCCTGGGCGGAACAGCTCTCGGAAACGACAATCGTACCCGTCGCCATCCATCTGGATCATTGTACGGAGATTGATGTCATCCAAAAATGTATAACCGCCGGCTGGACCTCGGTGATGATCGATGCATCGGCCAAACCGTTTGAGGACAACAAACAGCTCACGCGTCAGGTGCTGAACATGGCGCATCCGAAGAGCATCTCCGTCGAGGCCGAACTCGGCGCTATTGTCGGCGTTGAGGATGATATTCACGTGAAGGAACAGGATGCTCATCTGGCCGATCCGGAGCAATCGGAACAATTCTGTAAAGAGTTGCCGGTCGATTGTTTTGCGCCGGCCATTGGCACCGCGCACGGCGTTTATGCCGGCGAACCCAAAGTGGCGTTTGATCTGATCGAAAACATCGCCAAGCGCACCGGCGTGCCTTTGGCGCTGCACGGCGGCACTGGATTGTCAGAAGAGGTTTTTCACAAATGCATCGCACTCGGCTGCGCCAAAGTCAATATTTCCACCCAGCTCAAATACTCGCATATTGATGGATTTGTCGATTATCACAATCAGCATAACGTTTACAATCCACTCAAACCCTTGCAGGCGCAATATGAGGCGCTCAAGGCGGCGGTGGTTGAAAATATCAAATTGTTTGGAAGCGAAGGAAAGGCGTAATGGCAGCGATCAACATGCCGCAGGTGGGCCAGGATCTGGAAACGGCGGTCATCACCGAATGGAAAGTGCAAGTTGGCGATACGGTGAAGGTAGGCGATGTCATCGCGCTCGTCGAATCGGACAAGGCGGTGTTCGAGGTCGAGGCCTTTGAGGCGGGAACGATCACAGAACTGTTGTATGCTGCGGGAGACGAGGGACGTGTTTTTGAACCGATGGCGTATGTGGAGGAGCAGAGAGAAGGGAAAAAGGAGAAAGAGCAGTCGGCAGCCGGCAGTCAGCAGACCGAACAAAAACAGACTGCGGACAGCGGATCGCGGACTGCGGGTTTTCGCGTTTTTGCCAGTCCATCTGCACGACGCCTCGCTCGACAAAACGAGATTGATCTGACTACTGTCAAGGGCTCTGGCCCAAATGGGCGCATTGTAAAAGAGGATATCCTGAAAGCGATAGAGCTGTCAGCCATCAGTCATCAGCCATCCGCGAAGAGCGAAAAGCGGAATGCCGAAAGCGGAAAGCCGCAGGTGAAAGATGTGCCGTCGGCATTCAGCAGTCCGCAGACTGAAATTGCGAATGACGATCAAATCATTCCCTTTTCCAAAATCCGCCAAACGATAGCCGACCGTCTGACCTTGAGCGCGACGACCATCCCGCATTTTTATCTGCAGCTCGATGTTGATGTGACGGCGGCATTGGCCTGGCGGGACTCTTACAACGTGACTGCTGCCGAAAAAATATCGATCAATGATGTGATTATCCGTGCGGTGGCGCGCTCGTTGGCGAAATGTCCCATTATGAATGCGCATGTGGAATCCGATAAACTCATTATAAAAAAGGACATTAATATCGGCGTCGCAGTGTCGGTGGATGACGGCCTGATTGTGCCGGTGATTCCCAAAGCCGATAAATTGTCAATTGAAGAAATCCATGGGGCTGCCCAAAAAGCGGCGCAGGGCGCAAAGAGCGGCATTATGAAAGTGACCGATCCGGGCACGTTCACCATCAGCAATCTTGGCATGTTTGGCGTCAGTCAATTCCTGCCGATCATCAATCCGCCGGAAGCCGGAATCCTGGGCGTTGGCGCGGTTGAAAAACAGTTTGTTCCAGGTCCCCATAATTCGTTTGCCATACGGGATAAGCTAAAACTGACATT
>CAYSNA010000790.1:0-1959 GCA_964432185.1 uncultured Cytophagia bacterium | reverse complement strand
CCCATATCAATAGAAAAAGGCAATATAGTCATATCAACTGCTCGCGATCTCGAGAGCGGACAGGTTTACGACATCTCGACCCCGGAAGGCGCCAACAAGATATTTGAAACACCCGAGCCGAACGTGATCTACGGTCGTATGTTGAAGGAATATGAAAAGAACCCGGCGGCATACGGCGAGGGATCGAAAACGGTGGACCTCGCAGATATTGACGCAATGCACCTGAAATTCCCCGATGTGCCGCGCACCATAATTCGTGAGTTCCTGGAGGAACAGCGCCAGATGGAACAGACCATCAAAAAAGCCTCGGTGCCAGGATCCCCGGAAAACAAAGAACAATATGGCGCACCCGGCGTTGGACTTTCCACCGGCGAATATGTCGCCATAACCGCGCTCGCCGCAACCGGCGCGCTGTTGCTTGGATATGCTGTCGTGACCGGCATGCCAAAAAAAGTTGAGACCGAGAAGAAATCGGATATCTACCAGTCGTATATGGCTGAAAAAGGATGGTCCAATTGATGCAGCCCATGTATTCGCATATCGGCGCGATCGACATACACGATCCCGGTGCATACTCACCATTTTATGCGCCATATTCACCTGCCATGATGTATCGGGCAGAAGGTATTGGATTTAAGGTGAAAAAATTTGCGAAAACAAGCGCGACATCTGCCAAGGGTAAGGCTCTGTTGAAAAAAGCCCGAAAACGAATAGAAAATGCACTTCGACAGAATCCGGATGTCAGCAATGCAATAGCCCGCGCTGACCAAAATGCGTCCTCATTCGAGGGCAGCCGGAAATCCCATTTAGATGCCACCGAAAACCAATTTAAAGAATTTTTAGAATCGGCAGCAAAGGCATACGCCGACGGAGATGAGGCAGCACTACGCTCCTCACTGAATAGCGCCGCCGATAAATTTCGAGAATCTTTGTCATATTCAAATTTCGGGTCGAAAGAGATCAAAACCGCCATGGATGGATTTTACACTGTTATAGACGATATCGTTTCATCTATGCAAAATACGACAGAGATCGTACCAACATCGGAAGCCTCTCCAGTTTCGGATCAAACAACTGCAGTAGCGAATGATACGCAAACAGCAGATGCCGCAGCCACTGCCCAGGCGGGGGGAGAAACGGAATACGTCGAGGAGGAAGCGGAAGAGGAAGAAGAGCCCGAGCCGACCACATTTGAACGCTATAAAATACCAATCATTGCCGGGTCCGCAGTTGTCGGGCTCGGACTTATCGGCGGGATCATCGCGCTTGTTGTGAAACTTACAAAAAAGGATACGCCAGTCATCGCAACGCCGGTTCAGACCCCATCAGTCATCGCAACGCCGGGAGGAATATAATGCAGCCCATGTATTCACATATCGGAACACTAAACCTGTACAATCCCTATGAGTATTCGCCTTACGGCATGCTATCTTCACCTTCCATGATGTATGGTGCCAGCGAACAATACGCAAGTTTGTATAGCCGCGCCAAGAAAAAAGGCAAAAATATTGTCAAAAAAGGTGCCCGACAGGTGAAAAGCACTGCAAAAGAAGTTGCGGGCGATGTAAGAGATGCCGCGGGCGCCGCGTTGGATGTTATAATTCCACCGATACCACCCGAAGCAGGCCCTTTCAAAGTCTCAAAATTATTTGAGCTTCCCGAGGTATTTGCCGTATGGGAAACCGCTCAAAAAAACATGGGAGTACGAGAGTTTGGCTCCGCTATAGGGCCAGTGCACGATGCGATAAATGCCGCACAGACGGCATTCGACGCCGGGGATGATGTCGGGTTCGAGACGAATCTGGATAGCGCAATGACAGAACTCGAGACCGTATTGCTTGACGGCGGCATTCCTCAAATTGATGTCGATGTCGCCATGAATATTCTGGAAGATGGCATCATGCAAGGGCTTGCAGAACTTGGCGTCCTGGCCGCGGTAGAGGTGGGGCTGACTCGAGG